>NZ_JAAROG010000028.1:0-127949 GCF_023093515.1 Aeromonas genomosp. paramedia | reverse complement strand
GCAGTTGAGGCAGTTGAGGCAGTTGAGGCAGTTGAGGCAGTTGAGGCAGTTGAGGCAGTTGAGGCAGTTGAGGCAGTTGAGGCAGTATCAGAATCCATTAAAAGAAAAGCCGGGACAAGCCCGGCTTTTTCTTTATCACTCAGCAGCTGCTTCAGCAGCGGCCGGGCGGTCTACCAGCTCAATGTAAGCCATAGGGGCGTTGTCGCCTGCACGGAAACCGCATTTCAGAATGCGAGTATAACCGCCGGCGCGCTCCAGGTAGCGCGGGCCCAGTTCATTGAACAGCTTAGCCACGATCGCGTTATCGCGAGTACGGGCAAATGCCAGGCGACGATTAGCAACGCTATCAGTCTTGGCAAGGGTGATCAGCGGTTCAACTACACGACGCAGCTCTTTTGCCTTAGGCAGAGTCGTCTTGATGATCTCATGACGAACCAGGGAGCTGGCCATGTTGCGGAACATAGCCTGACGATGGCTGCTGTTCCGGTTCAGTTGACGACCACTCAAACGATGGCGCATGACCTTATCCTTCTAACTAAATCTGTGAAACCCGTAATCTGGATTACTCGTCAGCGATGCTGGCGGGCGGCCAGTTCTCAAGGCGCATGCCAAGAGACAGACCACGGGAGGCCAACACGTCCTTGATCTCAGTCAGGGACTTCTTACCGAGGTTAGGAGTTTTAAGCAACTCAACTTCGGTACGCTGTACCAGATCACCAATATAGTGGATAGCTTCTGCCTTCAGACAGTTCGCTGAACGAACTGTCAGCTCCAAATCATCGACAGGACGCAGCAGAATCGGATCAAACTCGGGTTTCTCTTCTTTCTTCTCGGGCACGCTGACATCGCGCAGATCCACGAAGGCTTCCAGCTGCTCGGCCAAAATAGTGGCAGAACGGCGAATGGCTTCTTCGGGATCCAGAGTACCATTGGTCTCCATGTCGATAACCAGCTTGTCCAAGTCGGTGCGCTGTTCCACACGTGCCGCCTCAACATTGTAGGCGATGCGAACGATGGGGCTGAACGCGGAGTCCAGCAGCAGGCGACCAATAGGACGCTCTTCATCATCGTTGTGAACACGAGCAGAAGCAGGCACATAACCACGACCGCGCTGAACTTTCAGACGCATGCTGATCTCAGCATTGGCCCCTGTCAGGTGGCAGATTACGTGCTCCGGGTTTACGATCTCGACTTCATCACCGTGAGTGATATCACCAGCGGTAACGGGGCCTGTTCCAGACTTGGTCAGGGACAGAGTTACCTCGTCCTTGCCTTCCAGCTTCACAGCGATACCTTTCAGGTTGAGCAGGATTTCAAGAATGTCTTCCTGTACACCTTCTTTGCTGCTGTACTCGTGCAGAACTCCGTCGATCTCGACTTCAGTAACTGCACAACCGGGCATAGATGACAGCAAAATACGACGCAGGGCATTACCCAGCGTGTGACCAAAGCCACGCTCAAGCGGCTCGAGAGTCACTTTCGCGTGAGTCGGGCTAACTTGCTCGATGTCAACTAGCCGCGGTTTAAGAAAATCTGTTACAGAACCCAGCATTGTGTCCTCTCTTTAGAAGCTAGCTTTACTTGGAGTAAAGCTCGACGATCAGCTGTTCGTTAATGTCGGCAGACAGGTCGGAACGCTCTGGCAGGCGCTTGAAAGCACCTTCCATCTTAGCAGCGTCAACCTCTACCCAAGTCGGCTTCTCGCGCTGACCAGCAACTTCCAGGGAAGCTTTGATACGCGCTTGCTTCTTAGCCTTCTCGCGAACGCAGATCACGTCCTCAGGGGATACCTGGAAAGAAGGAACATTCACAACGCGGCCGTTTACCATGATGGCTTTGTGGCTCACCAGCTGACGAGACTCAGCACGAGTGGCGCCGAAGCCCATGCGGTAGACGACGTTGTCCAGACGACCTTCCAGCAGCTGCAACAGGTTTTCACCGGTGTTACCCTTTTGACGGGCAGCGTCGCGGTAGTAGTTGCGGAACTGTTTTTCCAATACGCCGTAGATACGACGTACTTTTTGTTTCTCGCGCAGTTGCACGCCATAGTCGGACAGACGCGCTTTACGCGCACCGTGTTGACCAGGAACGGTGTCAATCTTGCACTTAGAATCAATCGCACGAACACCAGACTTCAGGAAGAGGTCGGTGCCCTCACGACGGCTAAGCTTAAGCTTAGGACCGATATATCTTGCCATCTTCTTTCTCCAACAATCCTAGACCAAGTAGCTACAGCGTTATACGCGGCGCTTCTTGGGAGGACGACAACCGTTGTGCGGGATCGGAGTCACATCAGTAATATTAGTGATGCGGAAACCAGCCGCGTTCAGAGCGCGGATGGAAGACTCACGACCGGGACCCGGACCTTTGACCATGACTTCCAGGTTCTTCACGCCGTATTCTTTGGCGATCTCACCAGCGCGCTCAGCAGCTACCTGGGCAGCAAACGGAGTGGACTTACGGGAACCACGGAAACCGGAACCACCAGAGGTAGCCCAAGACAGAGCATTGCCCTGACGGTCAGTAATGGTCACGATTGTGTTGTTGAAAGATGCATGAACGTGCGCAATACCGTCGCTCACTTGCTTTTTAACGCGCTTGCGAGCACGAGTCGGAGTTTTAGCCATTTTCTACCTTCCCGTTACTTCTTGATAGCCTTGCGCGGACCCTTACGGGTACGAGCGTTGGTCTTGGTACGTTGACCACGAACAGGCAGGCTACGACGGTGACGCAAACCACGGTAGCAACCCAGATCCATCAATCGCTTGATGTTCATGGAAATCTGACGACGCAGGTCACCTTCAACGGTGAATTTACCTACTTGTTCACGCAGACTCTCGATCTGAGTTTCGTCCAGGTCTTTAATTTTCACATTCTCAGCGATACCGGCTGCGGCACAGATGGCCTTGGAGCGGGTACGACCGACGCCATAAATCGCAGTCAACGCAATGACTGCATGCTTATGGTCAGGAATGTTAATGCCAGCGATACGGGCCACTATTCACTCCTACATATAGTAGATAACGACCACCACAAAGCCCGTGAGCGGATACGTGGCGGTCAACCAATACACAACAAAAGTTGGCTGGCTATATTAGCCAGCACAACTATTTGTTGCAAGTACTAACCGTAAAAAATTAGCCTTGGCGCTGTTTATGCTTTGGCTCGCTGCAAATCACACGCACCACACCGTGACGCTTGATGATTTTGCAGTTACGGCAGATTGCCTTAACGGAAGCACGAACTTTCATTGCTTAACTCCGTAACTACGCCGACCTTTAGCGGCCGTAGCCCTTCAGGTTGGCCTTCCTCAGGACGTCGCCATATTGATGAGACATCATATGGGTCTGAACCTGAGCCATGAAGTCCATGATAACTACCACGATAATCAGCAGCGAAGTGCCACCGAAGTAGAACTGTACGTTCCAGGCAGTCATCAAGAACTGGGGTACCAGACAGATAAAGGTTATATAGAGCGCACCTGCCAATGTCAGGCGAGTCATAACCTTATCGATGTAACGTGCTGTCTGCTCGCCCGGGCGGATCCCCGGGATAAAGGCTCCACTCTTCTTCAGATTATCTGCTGTCTCGCGGGGGTTGAACACCAGCGCGGTATAGAAGAAGCAGAAGAAGATAATGGCTGCTGCATAGAGCATCTCATACAAGGGTTGACCCGGCTGCAGGACCATAGAGACCTGTTGCAGGATATCAGCCACCTTGCCCTCGCCCTGACCAAACCAAGAGGTAATGGTCCCTGGGAAGAGGATGATGCTGGATGCGAAAATCGCAGGAATCACACCGGCCATATTCACTTTCAACGGCAGGTGTGTGCTTTGCGCGGCGAATACCTGGCGGCCTTGTTGACGCTTGGCATAGTTAACGACGATACGACGCTGACCACGCTCCACGAACACCACAAAGTAAGTCACTGCGAAAACAATCAAGCCCAGCAACAACAACAGCAGGATGTGCAATTCCCCTTGACGTGCCTGTTCGGCCGTAGCGCCAATGGCATGAGGCAGACCAGCAACGATACCCGTGAAAATAATCAGCGAGATACCATTACCAATCCCACGCTCGGTAATCTGTTCACCCAACCACATCAAGAACATGGTACCGGTGACCAGACTCACAACGGCTGTGAAATAGAAGCCCAAACCCGGATGAGTCACGAGTCCTTGCATCATATTCGGCAGACCGGTTGCAATACCAATGGCCTGGAACGTTCCCAAAACCAGCGTGCCCCAACGGGTATATTGGCTAATCTTGCGACGGCCGGATTCACCCTCTTTCTTGAGTTCAGCAAGAGCAGGATGAACCACAGTCAGCAGCTGGATAATGATCGACGCCGAAATATACGGCATGATCCCCAGCGCAAGAATAGAAGCACGCGAGAGTGCACCACCACTGAACATGTTGAACATCTCAATGATGGTGCCCTTCTGTTGTTGGAACAACTCGGCCAGTACGGCGGCGTCAATACCAGGAATCGGCACATAAGAGCCTGCGCGGAACACGATAATTGCCCCGAGAACGAAGAGCAGACGGCTCTTCAGTTCACTCAGACCACCTTGTGCTTTAACATCCAATCCTGGTTTCTTAGCCATTGTACTGATTATTCCTCGATTTTACCGCCAGCGGCCTCGATGGCTGCACGTGCACCTTTGGTGACGGACAGACCACGAACGGTCACAGCACGGTCAATGTTGCCAGACAGAACAACTTTAGCGAAAACGATGTTCTTGGTAACAACACCGGCTTGCTTCAGAGTGCTCAGATCGACCACATCACCTTCTACCAAGGCGATTTCGTTCAGGCGCACTTCGGCAGAAACCAAAGATTTGCGAGAGAAGAAACCGAACTTCGGCAGACGGATTTTCAAAGGCATCTGGCCACCCTCGAAACCGTTGCGGACTTTACCGCCACCGGAACGAGAAGTTTGACCTTTCACACCACGACCACCGGTCTTGCCCAGACCAGAACCGATACCACGGCCCGGACGGTGCTTAACACGCTTGGAACCAGCGGCCGGAGACAGAGTATTCAGACGCATGCTTAGCCCTCCACCTTAACCATGTAATAAACCTGGTTGATCATGCCGCGTACGCAGGGAGTATCTTCCAGCTCAACGGTGTGACCAATGCGACGCAGACCCAGACCACGCAGAGTCGCCTTGTGCTTTGGCAGACGGCCGATAGAGCTGCGAGTTTGAGTTACTTTTACAGTGTTAGCCATGTCGCATTACCCCAGAATTTCTTCAACGCGCAGACCACGCTTGGCAGCGATCTGTTCCGGTGATTGACCGTGAACCAGAGCGTCTACAGTTGCGCGAACAACGTTGATTGGGTTGGTGGAACCGTAGGTCTTGGCCAGCACGTTGTGGATACCGGCAACTTCCAGCACAGCACGCATGGCGCCGCCTGCAATGATACCAGTACCTTGTGAGGCCGGCTTCATGAACACGGTGGAACCGGAGTGAACACCGCGCACCGGGTGGTGCAGAGTGCCATTGTTCAGCTCAACCTTGTTCAGGTTACGCTTAGCCTGTTCCATTGCCTTTTGAATGGCAGCCGGAACTTCACGGGCCTTACCGTAACCGTAACCTACACGGCCGTTACCATCACCCACCACGGTCAACGCGGTGAAGGACATGATACGACCACCTTTAACAGTTTTCGAAACACGGTTTACTGCAATCAGCTTTTCTTGCAGTTCGCCGGCTTGAGATTCGACTTTAGCCATCTTCGACTCCTAGCTTAGAACTGAAGACCAGCGTCACGAGCAGCGGCAGCCAGAGCGGCTACACGACCGTGATACTTGAAACCGGAACGATCGAAAGATACGTTCTGAACGCCTTTGGCAATAGCACGCTCAGCGATTGCTTTACCTACAGCGGTAGCAGCATCTGCGTTACCGGTGTATTTAATAGCTTCACTGATGGCTTTCTCTACTGTAGAAGCAGAGGCCAGAACTTCGGAACCGTTGGCTGCGATAACCTGCGCATAGATATGACGCGGGGTACGGTGAACAACCAGACGGGTAGCTCCCAGTTCCTGCATCTTTTTCCGAGCACGAGTAGCACGACGGAGACGAGCTGCTTTCTTGTCCATAGTGTTACCTTACTTCTTCTTAGCTTCTTTAGTACGCACTTGCTCGTTGGCATAGCGTACACCCTTGCCCTTGTAGGGCTCCGGAGCGCGGTAAGCACGGATATCGGCGGCGACTTGGCCAACCAGCTGCTTGTCCACACCACGCAGAATGATCTCTGTGGCGGACGGACATTCAGCGGTGACACCAGCCGGCAGCGCATGCTCAACCGGGTGAGAGAAGCCCAGAGCCAGCGCGACAGCATTGCCCTTGATGGAGGCTTTGTAGCCTACACCAACCAGCTGCAGCTTACGCTCGAAGCCTTGGGTAACACCGATTACCATGTTGTTAGCCAATGCACGGGCAGTACCGGCCTGAGCGTCAGCACCAGCGATGCCGTCGCGCGGGGCGAACTTCAGTACATTGTCTTCTTTGGTCACTTCTACACCGGCGTGGATGGAACGAACCAGAGAACCTTTACCACCTTTGATGGACAGTTCCTGACCGTTCAGAGTCACCTCTACGCCAGCAGGAATAGTGACGGGTGCCTTAGCAACGCGAGACATTTCCGACCTCCTATTAAGCGACGTAGCAGATGATCTCACCACCCATGCTTGCCTTACGGGCAGCACGGTCGGTCATCACACCTTTAGACGTGGACACGATAGCAACACCGAGACCGCCCATGACTTTCGGCAGATCAGTAGTGCGCTTGTAAATACGCAGGCCGGGACGGCTCACGCGTTGGATCAGTTCTACAACCGGCTTGCCCTGGAAATATTTCAATTCAATTTCCAGTTCCGGCTTCACGTCACCAGCTACGTTGTAGCCAGCGATGTAACCTTCTTCCTTCAGCACTTTGGCGATAGCCACTTTCAGCTTGGAAGAAGGCATGGAAACCGCAACTTTGCTCGCCGCCTGACCGTTACGGATGCGGGTCAGCATATCCGCGATCGGATCTTGCATGCTCATAGTCTAACTCCCGAGATTCTTACCAAGAGGCCTTTTTGAGGCCCGGAATTTCGCCCTTCATGGCATGCTCACGCACCTTGATGCGAGAGAGGCCAAACTTCCGCAGGAAACCGTGCGGACGACCAGTGATGTTGCAACGGTTACGCTGGCGGGACGGACTGGAATCACGGGGCAGCTGTTGCAGTTGCAAGACAGCATCCCAACGCGCTTCTTCAGAAGCGTTCATATCAACGATGATAGCTTTCAGCTCGGTACGCTTGGTCGCGAACTTGGCTGCCAGCTTCGCACGCTTTGCTTCACGTGCTTTCATGGATGTTTTAGCCATAACCCTAACCTTACTTGCGGAATGGGAAGTTAAAGGCAGCCAGCAGAGCACGGCCTTCTTCGTCGGTATTCGCGGAAGTGGTGATGGTGATATCCAGACCACGGACGCGATCGACCTTGTCATAGTCGATTTCCGGGAAGATGATTTGCTCACGCACGCCCATGGAGTAGTTACCACGGCCATCGAACGCCTTGGCGTTCAGACCACGGAAGTCACGGATACGCGGTACGGAGATGCAAATCAGCCGTTCCAGGAACTCCCACATACGCTCGCCACGCAGGGTTACTTTACAACCTATCGGGTAGCCTTCACGAATCTTGAAGCCCGCAACAGATTTGCGTGCTTTGGTGATCAGCGGCTTCTGACCGGAAATGGCAGCCATATCGGCAGCAGCATTTTCCAGCAACTTCTTGTCAGAGATCGCTTCACCAACACCCATGTTCAGGGTGATTTTCTCGATCCGAGGGACTTGCATGATAGTCTTGTAACCGAACTGCTTGGACAGTTCATTTACTACATCGGATTTGTAGTAATCATGCAGTTTCGCCATCGTTAAACTCCAATTACTTCACAAGTTCGCCGGTGGATTTGAAGAAACGGACTTTCTTGCCGTCTTCAATCCGGAAACCAACGCGGTCAGCCTTGCCAGTGGCAGAGTTGAACAGCGCGATGTTAGATACATCGATGGGGGCTTCTTTGGTGACGATACCGCCAGCCTGACCCAATGCGGGTACCGGCTTCTGGTGTTTCTTCACCTGGTTGATGCCTTCCACGATTACCTTACCTTTTGCAATCAGGACTTGAGTGACTTTGCCACGCTTGCCCTTGTCTTTGCCGGTAAGAACAATTACTTCGTCTTCGCGACGGATTTTAGCTGCCATCGTTCGACTCCTTACAGTACTTCGGGTGCCAGGGACACAATCTTCATGAACTTCTCATTACGGAGTTCACGGGTCACCGGGCCAAAAATACGAGTACCGATTGGCTGTTGGTTGTTGTTAAGCAACACAGCCGCATTGTTGTCGAAACGGATGACAGAGCCGTCCGGACGACGAACGCCTTTACGGGTGCGTACGACCACCGCGTTATACACATCACCTTTCTTCACTTTACCGCGAGGAATAGCTTCCTTGATGGAAACCTTGATGATGTCGCCGATGCCGGCATAACGGCGGTGCGAACCACCCAGAACCTTAATACACATTACACTGCGAGCGCCGGAGTTGTCGGCAACACCCAGCATACTTTGCATCTGGATCATCTTAGTGCTCCGCTTTGTTTACTTCTTATCCCTGATGGGATCTGGCTGCCTTCAAAAGGCGCGAAACTATAACACAGGTATTTTTGAAAAGGTAGCCTAAAAAACAAACGGCCCCGATAGGGGGCCGTTTGGGCTAGAAAGTACCGAATTAGGCCTTTTCTACGACAGCAACCAGGGTCCAGGACTTGGTCTTGGACAGCGGGCGGCATTCGCGGATTTCCACGAGATCGCCAGCTTTACACTCGTTGTTCTCGTCATGTACGTGCAGCTTGGTAGTGCGCTTGATGATCTTACCGTAGATCGGGTGCTTTACCTTGCGCTCGATAGCGACGGTGATGGACTTGTCCATCTTGTCGCTGATTACACGACCTTGCAGAGTACGGATCTTGTCAGTCATTACGCACCTGCCTTCTCAGTCAGTACAGTCTTGATACGTGCGACGTCACGACGCACTTGTTTCAGAGTGTGAGTCTGAGCCAGTTGGCCGGTGGAAGCTTGCATGCGCATGTTGAATTGCTCACGCAGCAGACCCAGCAGCTCCTGGTTCAGTTCTTCGACGCTCTTTTGACGCAGATCTTGGGCTTTCATCACATCACCGTCTTAATTACGAAAGTGGTCTGAACGGACAGCTTAGCTGCGGCCAGGGCAAACGCTTCACGCGCCAGAGCCTCAGGTACACCATCCATCTCGTACAGAACCTTGCCAGGCTGGATCGGGCAGACCCAATATTCCACGTTACCCTTACCTTTACCCATACGAACTTCGAGGGGCTTTTCGGTGATGGGCTTGTCCGGGAACACACGGATCCAGATCTTACCTTGACGCTTTACGTGACGGGTCATGGCACGACGGGCTGCTTCGATTTGACGAGCAGTCAGTTGACCACGAGATGTCGCCTTCAGGCCAAAGGTACCGAAGGATACTTCGTTACCAGAGTTGGCCAGACCGCGGTTACGACCCTTATGGGTCTTGCGGAATTTAGTACGCTTAGGTTGCAACATTTACCGAATCTCCTTACTTAGCAGCGCGGCGCTTGTTGTCACGCTTGGGCTTTGCAGGAGCTTGCTCTTGAGCAGCGGCAGCGTTAACAGCAGCCAGACCGCCCAGAACTTCGCCCTTGAAGATCCAAACTTTGACGCCGATCACACCGTAAGTGGTGTGGGCTTCAGAAGTTGCGTAGTCGATGTCGGCACGCAGGGTGTGCAAAGGCACACGACCTTCACGGTACCATTCGGTACGCGCGATTTCAGCGCCGCCCAGACGACCGGACACTTCTACTTTGATGCCCTTGGCACCCAGGCGCATGGCGTTCTGTACGGCGCGCTTCATAGCGCGACGGAACATTACGCGACGTTCCAGCTGAGAAGTGATGCTGTCGGCAACGAGTTTGCCATCCAGCTCCGGCTTGCGGACTTCGGAAATGTTGATCTGAGCAGGCACGCCAGCAATAGCGGCTACAGCTTTGCGCAGTTTCTCAACGTCTTCGCCTTTCTTGCCGATCACGACACCCGGACGAGCGGTGTGAATGGTCACACGGATGCTCTTGGCCGGACGCTCGATGGTGATCTTGGACAAGGAAGCGTTTTTCAGCTCCTTGGTCAGGAACTGGCGTACTTGGAAATCGCTGTACAGGTTGTCAGCGAAGTCTTTGGTGTTCGCGAACCAGGTAGAATTCCAAGGCTTGGTAATACCCAGGCGAATGCCATTAGGATGTACTTTCTGACCCATTGCTTATCTCCCAGCCTTAGCGTCGGATACCACTACAGTGATGTGAGCGGTACGCTTGAGGATACGATCCGCGCGACCTTTGGCACGCGGGCGGATGCGCTTCATGGAGGGACCTTCGTCTACCATGATGGTGGCAACACGCAGGGCGTCGATGTCGGCGCCTTCGTTGTGCTCAGCGTTTGCAATGGCAGATTCCAGCACTTTCTTCACCAGAACCGCAGCCTTTTTCGGGCTGAAGGTCAGGATGTTCAGAGCCTTGTCTACGGACAGACCACGTACTTGATCGGCTACCAGACGAGCTTTCTGGGCAGAAGTACGGGCATAACGGTGTTTAGCGATAGCTTCCATCATTTATCCCTTAGCGCTTCTTAGCCTTCTTATCAGCAGCATGGCCGCGATAAGTACGAGTCGGTGCGAATTCACCCAGTTTGTGACCGATCATTTCTTCGGTAACGAAAACCGGAACGTGCTGACGACCATTATGGACAGCGATGGTCAAACCGATCATGTTCGGGATGATCATTGAACGACGGGACCAGGTCTTAACCGGCTTTTTATCCCCGCTTTCCACCGCTTTCTCTACCTTCTTCAGCAAGTGCAGGTCAATAAATGGACCCTTCTTGAGAGAACGTGGCATGGTGATTCCTCTATGTTAACAATTACTTGTTACGACGACGTACGATGTACTTGTCGGTACGCTTGTTCTTACGGGTCTTGAAGCCCTTAGCCTTCTGGCCCCATGGGGACACAGGCTGCATGCCCTTGTTACGACCCTCACCACCACCGTGCGGGTGATCAACCGGGTTCATCGCCATACCGCGAACGGTCGGACGAATACCACGCCAGCGGTTTGCACCGGCTTTACCCAGTTGACGCAGCATGTGCTCGGAGTTACCCACTTCACCAATGGTGGCGCGGCACTCGGCCAGAACTTTACGTACTTCGCCGGAACGCAGACGCAGAGTTACATAGTTACCTTCACGAGCCAGAATCTGGATGAAAGTACCAGCGGAACGAGCCAGCTGAGCACCTTTACCAGGCTTCATTTCTACGGCGTGAACGGTAGAACCAACCGGGATGTTACGCATCGGCAGGGAGTTACCTACCTTGATCGCAGCATCAGCACCAGAAGCGATAGCATCACCTGCTTTCAGGCCTTTCGGAGCCAGGATGTAACGACGCTCACCGTCTGCATACAGCACCAGGGCGATGTTTGCGGTACGGTTAGGATCGTATTCCAGACGCTCTACTTTGGCCGGAATGCCGTCTTTGTCGCGTTTGAAGTCGACGATACGGTAGTGTTGCTTGTGACCACCACCGATATGACGGGTAGTGATACGGCCGTTGTTGTTACGACCACCGGACTTGCTTTTGCTGTCCAGCAGAGCGGCGAAGGGCTTGCCCTTGTACAGCTCTTGGTTGACGATCTTGACGACGTGGCGGCGGCCCGGAGAAGTAGGCTTGCACTTAACGATTGCCATTTTTGAGAACTCCTCTTACTCGGCTGCGCCCATGAAGTCGATGTCCTGACCAGCTTTCAGGGTCACATAAGCCTTTTTCCAATCGGAACGACGGCCTACACGCGCACCTGAGCGCTTGGTCTTACCCTTCATGTTCAGGGTACGGACGGTCTCAACTTCGACCTCGAACAGTTTCGCAACTGCAGCTTTGACTTCCGCCTTGGTGGCATCAACAGCAACTTTGAACACGATAGTGTTCTGCTTTTCTGCGACCATGGTGCTCTTTTCAGAGATGTGCGGAGCCTTCAGAACTTTCAACAGACGTTCTTCGCGGATCATGCCAGCATCTCCTCGATTTGCTTAACTGCGTCAGCAGTCATCAGAATCTTGTCGAAAGCGATCAGGCTGACCGGGTCGATACCGGCAACATCACGCACGTCGACCTTGTACAGGTTGCGAGCAGCCAGGAACAGGTTCTCATCGACTTCAGCAGTCACGATCAGAACGTCAGTCAGTTCCATTTCTTTCAGCTTGGCGATCAGTTCTTTGGTCTTCGGCGCTTCGATGCCGAATTTCTCGACAACGATCAGGCGCTCTTGACGTACCAGCTCGGACAGGATGCTACGGATAGCGCCGCGGTACATCTTCTTGTTTACTTTCTGGCTGTGATCTTGCGGCTTAGCAGCAAAGGTCACACCACCGGAACGCCAGATGGGCGAACGGATGGAGCCAGCACGGGCACGACCAGTACCCTTCTGACGCCACGGCTTTTTGCCGCCACCAGACACTTCAGAGCGAGTCAGCTGCGCACGAGTACCCTGACGGGCACCAGCGGCATATGCAACGACGACCTGGTGAACCAGAGCTTCGTTGAATTCGCGCCCGAAGGTAGTCTCGGAAACTTCAAGAGCGCTCTTGGCGTCTTTCATTACCAATTCCATTACTATCTCCTCAGACGTTACGCTTTGACGGCAGGTTTGACGATCACGTTGCCGTTGGTTGCACCCGGTACTGCGCCTTTGATGAGCAGCAGGTTGCGTTCAGCGTCAACACGAACCAGTTCCAGGTTCTGAGTCGTTACACGCTCAGCACCCATGTGACCAGCCATCTTTTTGCCCTTGAATACACGGCCCGGGGTCTGGTTTTGACCGATGGAGCCAGGTACACGGTGGGACAGGGAGTTACCGTGGGTCATATCCTGGGTGCGGAAGTTCCAGCGCTTAACAGTACCGGCAAAACCTTTACCCTTGGATGTGCCGGTAACGTCTACCAGCTTAACGTCAGCGAGAAGATCTACTTTCAGCTCGCTACCAACAGTGAAAGTTTCACCGTTGTTCAGGCGGAATTCCCACAGACCGCGACCGGCTTCTACACCAGCTTTGGCGAAGTGGCCAGCTTCCGGCTTGGTCACACGGCTGGCTTTTTTGGCGCCAGTGGTAACCTGAATAGCGTTGTAGCCGTCGGTTTCTACAGATTTGACCTGAGTTACACGGTTAGCTTCAACTTCGATAACAGTCACCGGGATAGAAACGCCATCTTCAGTGAAGATGCGAGTCATACCCACTTTGCGACCTACAAGACCGATTGTCATTGTTATCAACCTCTTTCCGTAATTAACCCAGGCTGATCTGGACGTCTACACCAGCTGCCAGATCCAGACGCATCAGGGCGTCTACGGTCTTGTCAGTCGGCTCAACGATGTCTACCAGACGCTTGTGAGTGCGGATCTCGTACTGATCACGCGCATCTTTGTTGACGTGCGGGGAGATCAGGACGGTGAAGCGCTCTTTGCGAGTCGGCAGCGGAATAGGACCGCGAACCTGCGCGCCGGTGCGCTTTGCAGTTTCAACGATTTCCGCAGTGGATTGATCGATCAGGCGATGATCAAAAGCCTTCAGGCGGATACGGATTCTTTGGTTCTGCATTGACAGAGCTCCAATAGATAAAAGAACATAAATCAACACCGCCCGACCGGGAATACTCCCGCCAGAGGTGCGATTTTTCACGTTTCCTCCCATATCGGGAGGACTGTATGGCTGGCGACTCGTAAACGGGAAGCTCAGCAAGCAGACATATCGTCTGGCATGCCTCATGGGCAAGCGGAGGGAATTATACGGATTTTTTCAATTCGCGCAAGAGAAGGCGGACAGATTGTGCGCAATTTTGTGTGGCGGATGGATCTCGCCAGCGATCGCTCCCCTGCCCGCCACAAAGCGGTAACGACAATGTTGCAAACAGGCTGATAGACTGCCCCCTTGCCTCAGTCAGTGGAACGACCCCGATGCTCAAGAATCAGAAGAAAGCCTATCAATACGGACTCTGCGCCGTCGCCCTCTGGTCGACGGTGGCCACCGCCTTCAAGATCTCCCTCGCCTACTTCGAGCCGGTGCAGCTGCTGCTGGTCGCCGCCATCACCTCGACCCTGACCCTGGGGTCCATCGTGGCGCTCCAGGGCAAGCTGCCCCTGCTGCTGAGCTATCTCAGGGCCCGCCCCTTCTACTATCTGGCCCTGGGGGTGCTGAATCCCTTCCTCTACTATCTGCTGCTGTTCAAGGCCTATGATCTGCTGCCGGCCCAGCAGGCCCAGACCCTCAACTACACCTGGGCCATCACCTTGAGCTTGCTGGCCGTCCCCTTCCTCGGCCAGAAGCTTCGTCGCCGTGACGGCGTGGCCATAGTGCTGGGCTACTTCGGCGCCCTGGTGATCGCCACCAGGGGGGATGTGTTCGGCCTGCAATTCGACAGCCCGCTCGGCGTGACGCTGGCCCTGGTCTCGACCCTCATCTGGGCGGGCTACTGGATCCTCAATACCCGCAATCAGGGGGATCCCATCGTCAGCCTGCTGCTGGGTTTTCTCATCAGCCTGCCTTTCATCGTGGTGGCGACCTGGCTGCTCGCCGGCTTTGCCATGACCGCCTGGCAGGGTTGGTTCGGTGCCATCTATGTGGGGCTGTTCGAGATGGGCTTCGGCTTCGTGCTCTGGCTGATGGCCCTGCGCCACGCCACCAACACAGCCCCCATCAGCAACCTTATCTTCATCTCGCCGTTTGCCTCGCTGGTACTGCTCAACCTGTTGATCGGCGAGAGCATCCACCCGGCCACTCCCATAGGGCTGGCGCTGATCGTCGCCGCCCTGCTGATCCAGCAACTCAAATACGGCAAGCGCTACCGCAAGACGGCCGAGCCACAAGCCTGACAATGCAGAAGGGCGCATCCACAGATGCGCCCTTCGTTCAATCCATCCACTCCAGCGGCTGGTGCTTGGGTAGCCGGATCTCCACCAGCAAGCCTCCCAGCTCGGAGCGGCCCAGCCTGATGGTGCCGTGGTGCTGGGAGACTATCTTGGCGACTATGGCCAGCCCCAGGCCACTGCCGCCGCCGGTGCGCGCCACATTGCCCTGGGTAAAGGGCTTGAGCACCCGGGAATAGTCCTGCTCTGCTATCCCGGGGCCATTGTCGGAGAGCCGCAACCTGACCCAGTGACCATCGTCCTTCAGCTCGGCCTGCAGCCGGGTCGCGCCGTAGCGCACCGCATTGCCCGACAGGTTGTTGAGGATGCGCCGTATGCTGATGGGATGACAGGCCACCCGCACAGCCTGCTCCGGCAGGAGCAGCTCCACCTCCAGCCCCTGATCGGTCTGCATCAGCAGCGCATCGTGGATGAGCTGGGTCAGATCGATGGGCTGGGCATCCAGCCCCTCGTTCGGGCGTATGTAGTCGATGAACTGATCTATGATGCCGTTGGACTCGTCGATGTCCGCATTGATGCTCTCCTTGAGATACTCGTCCCCGGAGGACATCATCTCGGTCGCCAGCCGGATGCGGGTCAGGGGCGTGCGCAGATCGTGGGAGACCCCGGCCATCATCAGGTTGCGCTCTTCGATGAGGCCCTTGATGGAGTGCGACATGTGGTTGAAGGTGCGGGTCAGGCGGCGCACCTCCCGCGAACCGTGCTCTCCCAGGGCATCGGGGAAGTTGCCTCGCGCCACCGCCACGGCCCCCGCCTCCAGATCCTCCAGCGGCCGCACCAGCTGGCGGGCGAAACGCCAGGCGGCAAACAGGGTCACCACCAGCAGCACGCTCATGTAGATGATGAGGGGCTCTATGTCGTCATCCTCGATCTCGGTCAGGGGGATGCGTACCCACATCTGGCTGGCCTGGGGCGGCTGGATCCAGATGATGTAGTGGTCCTGGATCTCGACCCTGACCCTGGTTTCCCCCTTCAGCTCCCGACTGATGTTCTCCTCCAGATAGGGGTAGGGCTTGGACTCCTTGAGTCCGTGCTGCTCCGCCTCGCTCTGGGTGTAGATGTCGCTGCCCGTGGTCACATAGACCAGCGCCTCGGCATCCTCGCTCAGGGCAAGCTGGTTGCTGTCGACCGGGAAGATGAGCTTGACCTGATTGGCCAGCAGGTGACTGATCTGCTTGACGGTGGGCGCCAGCAGATAGTTGTAGAAGGTGGCGTAGGAGACGACCTGATAGACCACCAGCACGGCGGCCAGGAACCAGAGCATGCGGGAGAACATGCTGCCCACTTTTTTCATTCCCCGTCACCGTCCGGCACGAAGACATAGCCCAGGCCCCACACCGTCTGCAGGTAACGGGGCTGGGCCGGGTCCTGTTCCAGCAGGCGGCGCAGGCGGGAGACCTGCACATCTATGCTGCGCTCTGTGGCTGTGTACTCCCGCCCCCGGGCCAGGTTCATCAGCTTGTCCCGGGAGAGCGGCTCGCGAGGGTGGCTCACCAATACCTTGAGGACGGCAAACTCGCCGCTGGTCAGGGCGACCGGATCCCCGTCGCGGCTCAGCTCGCGGGTCGCCAGGTTGAGTTGATAGGCGCCAAAGCTCACCATCTTCTCGGCGGTGGACGGCGCACCGGGCAGCTCGACGGTATGACGGCGCAGTACGGCGCGGATCCGGGCCAGCAGCTCACGGGGGTTGAACGGCTTGGGCAGATAGTCATCGGCCCCCATCTCCAGCCCGACGATGCGATCCACTTCGTCCCCCTTGGCGGTGAGCATCAGCACCGGGATCTGGTTGCCCGCCTCCCGCAGACGGCGGCAGATGGAGAGCCCGTCCTCCCCCGGCAACATCAGGTCTAGCACCATCAGGCTGAAGTTCTCGCGGGTCAGCAGACGATCCGCCTGTTCCCCGTTGGCAACGCCTCGCACCACAAATCCCTGTTCGGTGAGGTAACGCTCCAGCAGGGAGCGTAGTTTCAGGTCGTCGTCGACCACCAGGACCTTGTATTGCTGACTCATTGCCGCCTCTCCTCTCTGTCTCCCCCCAATACTAGGGCCCGCTCTGGCAACCACAAAGCATAAATATGTTACCGGTTATTACCCTTGGCCGGGGGATCCCGGGGATGGTGCAGTGCCGAACGAGCTGCTCACCATGCATTTCTGCTCGACACTCGGACGCCAATGGCTAAGATCCCGAGCAAGACGACGCAACCCGCCACGCAGGCAGCAGGGACTGATAAGCCCATGAAAACCAAACTCATCACCCGTGAAGGCTACAACCTGCTCCGGCAGGAACACGACACCCTGTGGCGCGAGGAGAGACCCGAGGTCACCAAGAAGGTGGCCTGGGCGGCAAGCCTCGGGGATCGCAGCGAGAACGCCGACTACCAGTACAACAAGAAGCGGCTGCGGGAGATAGACCGTCGGGTCCGCTACCTGCGCAAGTGCCTGGAGGAGCTGACCATAGTCGATTACTCCCCCTCCCAGGAGGGCAAGGTGTTCTTCGGCGCCTGGGTCGAGGTGGAGAGTGAAGAGGGAGAGACCAAGCGCTTTCGCATCGTCGGCTATGACGAGATCTTCGGTCGCAAGGATTACATCTCCATCGACTCCCCCATGGCCCGCGCCCTGCTCAAGAAAGAGGTCGGCGACGAGGCCATAGTGCGTACGCCAGTGGGTGACGCCTGCTGGTATGTCAACGACATCAGCTACCCCAAGTGATCCTGCCGGGGAGCGCGGGCCAGCCCATCCCCTCGGGGTCAGGCTGGCGCCTTGCCCGGGGTGGCATCCCCAGCGTCGACCTCATATAGTGCTCACACCCGGCGCCGCAAGGCGCACACCGGCCGCAGAGGCGCACCGGGAGTCAGCTGGCGAGCCCGCCGCGACCATTCCCAGCCACTGCCGGCCCGTTGGACAGACCCGACCACAGAGACCCCAGATGCACAGCCATGTAATTGAGAGACAGATTGCCGGTGAGCTGAATGCCCGTCCGGAACAGGTGCAGGCCGCCGTGCGCCTGCTGGATGAAGGCTCGACCGTTCCCTTTATCGCCCGTTATCGCAAGGAGGTGACCGGCGGTCTGGACGACAGTCAGCTGCGTACCCTGGAGAGCCGCCTCGGCTATCTGCGTGAACTGGAAGATCGCCGCCAGGTGATCATTCGCTCCATCGAGGAGCAGGGCAAGCTGACTCCCGAGCTGGCCCGCGAGCTGAACGGTGCCGACAGCAAGACCCGGCTGGAAGACCTCTACCTCCCCTACAAGCCCAAGCGTCGCACCAAGGGGCAGATGGCCATCGAAGCCGGGCTGGAGCCGCTGGCCAACCTGCTGCTCACCGACCCCATGCAGGATCCGGAGCAAGTGGCGGCCCGCTTCCTCAATGCCGAACAGGGAATTGCCGACAGCAAGGCGGCCCTCGACGGTGCCCGCTACATCCTGATGGAGCGCTTCGCCGAGCAGGCGGATCTCCTTGAGAAGCTGCGGGACTACCTGTGGCAGAACGCCACCCTGCGCGCCCGGGTGGTGGCGGGCAAGGAGCAGGAAGGGGCCAAGTTCAAGGACTACTTCGAGCACGACGAGCCCCTGCACAAGGCCCCCTCCCACCGGGTGCTGGCCATGCTGCGCGGCCGCAACGAGGGGATCCTCAATCTGGCGCTGGTTGCCGGCGACGATGAGGGTGCCAGCCCCTGCGAAGGGATCATCGCCCACCACCTCAGGCTGAATCTGCAAAACCGCCCGGCCGACAAGTGGATGCAGGGGGTGGTGAGCTGGACCTGGAAGATCAAACTCTCCTTGCAGATGGAGACCGAGCTGATCGGCCGCATCCGCGAATCGGCAGAAGACGAGGCCATCAAGGTGTTCGCCATGAACCTGCAGGATCTGCTGATGGCGGCCCCGGCCGGCATGCGCTGTACCATGGGGCTGGATCCCGGCATCCGCACCGGGGTCAAGGTGGCGGTGGTGGATGCCACCGGCAAGCTGGTCGATCACGCCACCATCTATCCGTTCGAACCCAAGCGCCAGGTTGACCAGAGTCTCAAGACCCTGAGCGAGCTGTGCCAGAAGCACAAGGTGGAGCTCATCAGCATAGGCAACGGCACCGCCTCCCGGGAGACCGACCGGCTGGTAAGCGATCTGTTCGAGCGCTACCCCGCCGCCAAGGCTCAGAAAATAGTGGTGAGCGAGGCAGGGGCCTCTGTCTACTCCGCCTCCGAGCTCGCCTCCCAGGAGTTCCCGGATCTCGACGTCTCCATCCGTGGCGCCGTCTCCATCGCCCGTCGCCTGCAGGACCCCCTGGCCGAGCTGGTCAAGATCGATCCCAAGAGCATCGGCGTGGGCCAGTATCAGCACGACGTCGGCCAGAGCCAGCTGGCCCGCCGACTGGATGCCGTGGTCGAGGATTGCGTGAACGCGGTCGGTGTGGATGTGAATACCGCCTCGGTCGCCCTGCTCAACCGGGTCTCCGGCCTCTCCCAGACGCTGGCCCAGAACATAGTCGCCTACCGGGATGAGCACGGCGCCTTCAAGAGCCGTCAGCAGTTGCTGAAGGTGAGCCGGCTCGGGCCCAAGGCGTTCGAGCAGTGCGCCGGCTTCCTGCGCATTCGCGGCGGCAGCAATCCCCTCGACGGCTCGGCGGTACACCCGGAGTCCTATCCGGTGGTGGAGCGGATCCTCGCCAAGCTGGAACAGACAGTGGAGAGCCTGCTCGGCAACAGCAGCCTGCTGCGCAGCCTGAAACCGGCCGACTACACGGACGAGCAGTTCGGCGTGCCCACAGTCACCGACATCATCGGCGAGCTGGACAAGCCGGGCCGCGACCCGCGCCCCGAGTTCAAGACCGCCACCTTCAAGGAAGGGGTGGAGAAAATCAGCGACCTGGTGCCCGAGATGGTGCTGGAAGGGGTGGTCACCAACGTCACCAACTTCGGCGCCTTCGTCGACATCGGCGTCCATCAGGACGGCCTGGTGCACATATCCTCCCTGACCGACCGCTTCGTCAAGGATCCCCGCGAGGTGGTCAAGGCGGGAGACATAGTAAGAGTCAAGGTGCTGGAGGTGGATGCACCGCGCAAGCGCATCAGCCTGACCATGCGCCTCGACGAGAAAGCGGGACAACCCGCCCGCAAGCCGGCGGAATCCCGCCCATCGGGTACAGGCAGCGCCAGACCCAGGCAGGAGCCGAAACAGGGCACCCCTGCCGGGGGTGCCATGGGCAACGCCTTCGCCGCCGCCCTCTCCAAGCTGAAGAAATAGGATCCCGACAATGCAAAAAGCCCCGAAAGGGGCTTTTTCTTGTCTGCACCGCGTTGGCACGGGACGGGATCAGACGTCCTGACTCAGGCTATGTGGGGAAGCCGGCCTCACCGCTTGCTGATAGTGCCTGGCAATCACCTGATTTCGGTTGTCCATATAGGCACCGAGCGGACCTGTGGTTTCCTGCCTGAGGGTCATCAGCTCCTTGCGGGCCTGGGCTTCCTTGGCAGAGGCGGCGCGGGCCACGCTCAGATCCTGTGACGAGGGTTCTGCCGGTGCCAGGGCGGCGGCACGCACCTGCTGCATCTTGGCGAGGGTGGCAGCCGGATCGCCCGGGATGGTGCCGATGTCGATGGCCACCTCCCCCCCGGTGGCGTAGCGCTTGCCATCCGGCCCCTGGGAAAACTGGTAGCTGGGGCTACCCGCATGCTCGCCGCCTGCCATCTGGTGCGCCTGCTCGTGCTTGCGCACCTCGAGATCCCGCTCCACCAGCGCAGCCAGCTGGCGTTGCTGCCTCTGTTGCTCCTGCTGTTCGGGATCCTGCTGCTGCCGGCGCTGGCTCTCCTCCCCCGTGGCCTCGACGAAGCGATGGGACGGGGTCGTCGGGCCGGCCTGCGCGTTATCCCGGGTCGAAGCGGCGGACGGATTGGAATTGGCCTGGGCGGCTCTGGACTTGTCTTTCTGGGAGGCGACGCCGGACTCGGCGTTGGACGCCTCGCTCTGGCGGCTGGGAGGCACCAGCTCTGCGCGGCGGTTGTCAGTCTGCGCCGATTCAGTCTGCGGCTGCAGTTGATTCGGAATGATGGGCGGTAGACTGACGTTGACGTTCATCTCACACCCGGATCTCGCTCAGACTGCACAGCCATACCGTCTGCGGCTGCAGTTGATTCGGAATGATGGGCGGCAGGCTGACGTTGACGTTCATCTCACACCCGGATCTCGCTCAGACTGCACAGCCATACCGTCTGCGGCTGCAGTTGATTCGGAATGATGGGCGGTAGACTGACGTTGATGTTCATCTCACACCCTGATGTCGATCAAGGTCCCCAACCATGTCAGCCTGCGGTTGCAGACGATGGAGGATGAAGGACGGCAGAGCGACGTTGACGTTCATCTCACACCCTGATGTCGATCAGGGTGCCCAGCATGTCGCTGGCGGTCTGGATCACCTTGGCGGAGGCGCCGGCATGCAGCTCGGCCACCTTGAGATTCACCAGCTCGTCCGTCACCTGTACCTGGTCGCCCGACGGGGTGTTGAGGCGGGCAAGCTGGCCGGATGCCTGGCCGGCCAGTTGCTCGGCCCGCTGGAATCCCTGTACGCCCGTGGTCATGGCAGAATCGATACGCATCGGCTCACTCCTTTCATGGTTGGCTGATTATTCACCAGCTTGCGGAATTATTGAAGCCTTCCGCTCACTTTTCAGCCGACAAACTGCCGCACCATGTCGATGAACTGGGCCGGGTGGGAGATAAAGGGGGCGTGGGAGGCCTTCTCCAGCACCAGGCTGCGGCTCGCGGGGTAGCGCTTGTCCAGCAGCGGTATGGCCGCCTTGGGCACCAGGGAATCCAGCCGGCCATAGATGCGCAGCCAGGGCAGATCCAGGCCGACCAGCGCATCCCGCAGATCCACGTCGGCCAGCAGGCCGAGACCCGCCTCCAGCGCCGCAAGCCGGGGAGCCGGACGCTCCGCCAGCCAGTGGCGCAGCTGGCGAATGTCGTTTCTGGCATGTTCGCTGCCCATGGCCTGGATCGCCAGGAAGCGCTCTATGGTCTGCATGAAGTCCCCCGCCAGCATCTGGTTGAAGCCGGTCAGTACCTTGGGGGCTATCCCGGGCCACTCATCGCGGGCCATGAAGCAGGGGGAGCTGGCGACCGTGATGAGGGAGTGGAGGCGCTCGGGCCGGGTCAGGGCCAGCTGGCTCGCCACCAGGCCGCCGAGGGACCAGCCGAGCAGATGGCATTTTTCCGGCAGGACGGTGGCGACCTGCTCCGCCAGCCAGGGCAGGGAGTAGTCACTCCCCTCCTGCAGGGGGCTGTTGCCAAACCCGGGCAAGTCCACCAGGTGCAGCCGATAGTGGGCCGCCAACTGCTGGGCAATGCCGTGCCAGACAGCACCATTCATGCCCCAGCCATGCAACAACACCAGGTCCTGACCCTGGCCAAACCGCTCAACCGATACGCTCATCTAGACTCAAGATCCCTGTTCATCTGCTTGGAGCCTGCATGTTAAAGCGGCTGCTCGCCAAAGCAAGTCCGATCCTCGGCAGCCGGTCCGACTGGCTCGGCCTCTGCCTGCTCTGTCGCCAGCCCTGTGATGATCAGCCTCTGCTGTGCCGCTGGTGTCAGCAGTCCCTGCACCAGCCTTGCCGCAAATGCAGGCTGTGCGCGACCCCCTTGCCAGAGCACCAGGCAGGAAACGAGCTGCTGTGCGGACGCTGCCAGCGCAGGCCCCCTCCCTGGGAGCGGCTGCAGGTGATAGGTGACTATCAGCTCCCCTACTCCCTGCTTATTCCCCGGCTGAAATACTCGGGCCAGATCCTGCTGGCGCCGCTGCTTGCTCGCCTGCTGGCCGACCATCTGGAGGGAGACGATCCTCCCGAAGCCATCATCCCCGTCCCCCTGCACTGGTGGCGCCAGTGGTGGCGCGGGTTCAATCAGGCAGAGGAGATAGGAACCGCCCTCGGCGAGCTCACCGGCATCCCCTGCGACACCCGGCTGCTGCGCAGGATCAGGGCCACTCCGCAGCAAACCCGGCTCAGTGCCGGCCAGCGGCGGCGCAACCTGCGCGGCGCCTTCCAGATAGCGCCCCACCATTACCGCCACGTGGCCCTGCTCGACGACGTGGTCACCACGGGAGCCACCGCAGGTCAGCTCACCCGCCTGCTTCATGAGAGTGGCATAACAGAGGTGGAGGTGTGGGCCATCTGCCGTACCCTCAGACACCTCAAATAACCTGGCAGGGATCCGGCCAAGCAGGCCGATGGCTGCATGATTCCGATACGCCCGGGCTCACAAGCTCGCCATCGACACGCTACCCAAGCCCCGCCAAGCGAGTTATCATGAATACCCTAGTCGTACACTCAGGTTTATGAGGATAGTGATGATCAGCATTTCCGACACCGCCCAGGCCCACTTCCGCAAGTTGCTGGAAAAGCAGCCTGATGGCACCAACATCCGGGTGTTTGTGGTCAATCCGGGAACCCAGAATGCCGAGTGCGGCGTATCCTATTGCCCACCCGACGCGGTCGATCCGGAAGATCAACACCTGCCCTTCAGCGGCTTCGACTGCCTGGTCGATCCCCTGAGCGCCCCTTACCTGGTCGATGCCACCATCGACTTCGTCACCGATCAGATGGGCTCCCAGCTCACCCTCAAGGCGCCAAACGCCAAGATGCGCAAGGTGGCCGACGATGCGCCCCTGGCCGACCGCATCGAGTACGTGCTGATGTCTGAGGTGAACCCCATGCTGGCCGGTCACGGTGGCAAGGTGACCTTGATTGACATTACCGACGACAAGCTGGCGATTTTGCAGTTTGGTGGTGGTTGCAACGGCTGTTCTCAGGTGGATTACACCCTGAAAGAGGGGATCGAGAAGCAGCTGCTGGAGAAATTCCCGGGCGAGCTCAACGGCGTGAAGGATGCCACCGAGCACCAGCGTGGCGATCACTCCTACTATTGATTTGCTGCCTTGCGGCAAAGAAAAGGCCCCGCCAGCTGGCGGGGCCTTTTGCATTCTGCGGCGGGCAGATCACTCGTCCTTCTTGTCTCGCGACAGCAGGGCGATGGCCGCCTCTTTCGGGTTCTTGCCTTCGTACAGCACCTTGAAGATCTGCTCGCAGATGGGCATCTCGACGCCGCAACGGGCCGCCAGCAGATGCACCTCCTTGGTGTTGCGATAGCCTTCCACCACCTGACCTATCTCGGTCATGGCGGTTTCCACCGACTTGCCGGCCCCGAGGGCCAGACCGAAGCGACGGTTGCGGGACTGGTTGTCGGTACAGGTCAGCACCAGATCCCCGAGCCCGGCCATCCCCATGAAGGTCTTGGCATCGGCCCCGAGGGCGGCACCGAGGCGCTGCATCTCCACCAGACCCCGGGTGATGAGCGCGGTTCTGGCGTTGGCGCCAAAGCCCAGCCCGTCGGAGAGACCGGCGCCGATGGCGATGACGTTCTTGACCGCCCCCCCCAGCTGCAGACCGATGAAGTCCGGATTGGTATAGACCCGGAACGAGCGGCCGCAGTGCAGCAGTTGCGAGAGATCGTCGGCAAAGTCGTCGTGGGTCGACGCCACCGAGATGGCGGTCGGCAGGCCGGCGGCCAGCTCCCTCGCGAAGGTCGGACCCGAGATCACCGCCAGCGGGATAGTCTCCCCCAGCACGTCACGGGCCACGTCCTGCAGCAGGCGGCCGCTGTCCGGCTCCAGCCCCTTGGTGGCCCAGGCGATACGGGTATCGGGACGCAGGAAGGGTTTGACCCGGGCCAGCACCTGACCGAACACATGGCTCGGCACCACCAGCAGCAGCACGGGTGCGGCCTGCACCGCCGCCTGCAGATCCGCAGTCAGCTGCAGATCGGCGGGGAAAGGGACATCAGGCAGAAACGCCTTGTTGCAGCGATCCTGTTCCAGCTCGGCGACATGGGCGGGATCGTGACCCCACAGCAGGGTCGGATGGCCGTTGCGCGCCAGAGAAATGGCAAGGGCGGAGCCATAAGACCCCGCCCCCAAGACCGAGATTGCGATCTGGTCGGCCATTATCAGGCTTCCGCAGTCGCCTGCTGGGCCTGAACCTGTGCCATGTGCTGGGCAAACAGGGCGTCGAAGTTGACCGGTGCCAGGTTCAGCTGCGGGAAGGAACCCTTGCTCACCAGATTGGCCACGGCTTCGCGGGCATAGGGGAACAGGATGTTCGGGCAGAAGGCGGCCAGGCAGTGTGCCAGCTGCGGCTCCGGCAGGTTGCCGATGGTGAAGATACCGGCCTGCTGCACTTCACACAGGAAGGCGGTCTCGGTTTCCAGCTTGCAGGTCACGGTCAGGGTCAGCACGACCTCGTACACGCCGTCAGCCAGGACATTGGTCTTGGTGTCCATGTCCAGTTTGACGTCCGGCTGCCACTCTTTCTGGAAGATGTGCGGAGTATTCGGGGCTTCGAAGGAGACATCCTTGGTGTAGACACGCTGGATGTGGAATTCCGGTTGCACTTCCTGATTGTTGATTTCGTCAGCCATTTCGTTTGATTCCTTTTTAAATAATGAGTGGGCGCAGGCCCTTAAATCAGCGTTTTTTGGTCACCGGCAGATTATCTGCACGCCATTGGGCCATGCCACCGCTGAGCACATATACCTGTTTGAAACCGGCTTTGCTCAGTTGGCGACCCGCGCCACCAGCGGTCATCCCCGACTCGCACACCACTATGATGGGGGCATCTTTGTGCTTTTCAACCGGCCCCAGATTGTTCGCCTGGATCTGGGTGAGCGGCAGGTGATGGGCGCCGGCCAGATGACCCTTGGCAAACTCATCCTGACTGCGAATGTCCACCACAGTGGCATTTTCACGGTTGATCAGCAGGGTGGCGCCGTGATTGTTCACCGCCTTCACCGGAGAAAAACGAGCACGCACAGTGGTATACACCAGGGTGCCTGCCAGGCCCAACCAGGCTGCGGTCAGCAGCGGGTTACGGGCCGCAAAATCCAAATACTCTTGCATCTTCTACTATCCAGGGACCAAGACAAGGGCCCGAGTATACATGGGGCCCTTGATAAGATCAGCCATCTTGGCGGCAAAGCGAGAGCAAGCTCCCATCAGGGATCTCCCGCCCAAAATCCGGCTTGGGGACGGGGCTGCCACCCGCCTGGAGGGAGAGACGCAAGGGTAATATCGGGGAGGAAAGACAAGCCGGCAACATGCCAAATACAGCCGGATAACAGGTAAAAACAGAGGTGGGAGAGGGACTTGGCTATCAGGTGACTATTTCGGCAGATGTAGTAATATTACGCTAGTTTCACTTCCCGCAATTCATTCCTATCCGAGAGGACATAGTCTTATGTCAACAGCTAAGAAACCTTTGGTTCTGGTCATTATGGACGGTTGGGGCTATAGCACCAAGCAAGAGCACAACGCCGTTGCCGCCGCCAAGACCCCGAACCTGGACCGCCTGGCCCGTGACTACACCAGCACCCTGATCTCCGGCTCCGGCCTGGATGTGGGTCTGCCGGACGGCCAGATGGGCAACTCCGAAGTGGGCCACGTCAACATCGGCGCCGGTCGCATCGTCTATCAGGAGCTGACCCGTATCTCCAAAGACATCCAGGACGGCGACTTCTTCCAGAACGTCGAGCTGGGCAAGGCTGTTGACGCCGCCGTGACCAAGGGCAAGGCCGTGCACATCATGGGTCTGATGTCCCCGGGTGGCGTACACAGCCACGAAGAGCACATCATGGGCATGATCGAAATGGCCGCCAAGCGTGGCGCCGAGAAGATCTACTTCCACGCCTTCCTGGATGGCCGCGACGTGCCGCCGCGCTCCGCCCAGTCCTCCATCGAGCTGTTCGACGCCCTGTTCGCCCGCCTGGGCAAGGGTCGTTTCGCCTCCATGATCGGCCGCTACTTCGCCATGGACCGTGACAACCGCTGGGATCGCGTGCAGCAGGCCTATGACCTGATGACCCAGGGCAAGGGCGAGTTCACCGCCGAGAGCGCCACCGAAGCCCTGGCCAATGCCTATGCCCGCGACGAGAACGACGAGTTCGTCAAGGCGACCCGCATCGGCGACGCCGCACCGATGGAAGATGGCGATGCGCTGATCTTCATGAACTTCCGTGCCGACCGTGCCCGCGAGATCACCCGCGCCTTCGTCGACGCCGACTTCACCGGCTTCGCCCGTGCTGCCACCCCTGCGCTGAACTTCGTGATGCTGACCGAGTATGCGGCCGACATCAAGACTGCCTGCGCCTACCCGCCCACTGCCCTGGTCAACACCCTGGGTGAATGGCTGGCCAAGCAGGGCAAGACCCAGCTGCGCATCTCCGAGACCGAGAAGTACGCTCACGTCACCTTCTTCTTCAACGGTGGCGAAGAGTCCTGCTTCACCGGCGAAGACCGCGAGATCGTCGCCAGCCCGAAAGTGGCCACCTATGACCTGCAGCCGGAGATGAGCTCCGAAGAGCTGACCGACAAGCTGGTCGGCGCCATCAAGAGCGGCAAGTACGACGTCATCATCTGCAACTACCCGAACGGCGACATGGTTGGCCACACCGGTGTGTTCGATGCGGCCGTCAAGGCCTGCGAAGCCGTTGACCACTGCATCGGTCGCGTCACCGAGGCCCTGGCCGAAGTGGGTGGCGAGTGCCTGATCACCGCCGACCACGGCAACGCCGAGAAGATGCTGGACGAAGAGACTGGTCAGGCGCACACCGCCCACACCAATCTGCCGGTTCCCCTCATCTATTTCGGTCGCAAGGCCGAGGTGCTGGAAGGGGGCAAACTGTCCGATCTGGCCCCGACCATGCTGACTCTGATGGGTCTTCCTGTCCCGCCGGAAATGACTGGCAAGCCCCTGATGATTCTGAAATAATCCTGCCCCATGCGGGGATGCGAAGTTATTTCACAGAAAACCAGTCGCGTCGGCCTGTTGGCCGGCGCGCTGTTTTTTTGCCTGGTCGGCGGTGCAGGCACGGCCCAGGCTGCGAACCAGCAGCTGGGGGCCATGCAGTCCGAGATCAAGGAACAGCAGAAGACCCTCAAGCTCAGCAAGCAGGAGCTTGCCAAGCTCAACACCCAGCTCAAGGCTGACGAGCAGGCCATCTCGGCCGCCGCCGCCAAACTGGATCAGACCAGACTGCAACTGAAGCAGAACCAGCAGAAGCTGATCGAGCTGCAGCAGGACAAGCTGGCGCTGGAACAACAAGCGAAACACCAGAAACAGTTGCTGGCCAAGCAGGCGGAAAGCGCCTTCCAGGCGGGCAACCACGACTACCTCAAGCTGCTGCTCAACCAGCAGGATCCGGCCAAGCTGAGCCGCTCTCTCGATTACTACGACTATCTCAACAAGGCCCGTATCGAGGCCATAGACGCCCTGCGCGCCACCCGCAACAAGCTGGCGAAAAACCAGCTGGCCACCAAAGAGACCGAGACCAGGCTGCAGACCCTGCTCGGCGAACAGCAGCAGCATCACCAGAGCCTGCTGGCCAGCCAGCAGAGCCGGGCCACCGTGCGCAACCAGTTGCAGCAGTCGGTGCAAAACGACGAGCAGAAGCTCACCAAGCTGGTCAAGGCGGAGAAGGCCCTGAAGGCCCGGCTGGAAGAGCTGCGCCGCCAGCGGGAAGAGCAGGAACGCCGCGAACGGGCCGAGCGGGAGCGCCTCGCCAAGATCAAGGCCGAGCAGGAGCGCCAGCGCCGCCTGGAGGCCCAGCGCCTGGCCGCGGAGCAGAAGCGGATTGCCGAGCAGCAACGGATCGCGGCCCAGCAGCGCCAGGCCGGCGAGCAGCAAAGGCTCGCCGCCGAGCAGCAGAGAGTCACCGAACAGCAGAACCGGGTGGCGAAGCAGCAAGCCGCCGCGCGCAGCAGCGCCAAGGCGAGCAGCAACGGCTACGGCGGTCTGAGCACGGGTGGCAACCTGCGCTGGCCGGTGCAGGGCCCCATCCTTATCTCCTACGGCTCGCCGCGCACCGCCGAGCTCAAGTGGAAGGGCACCCTGATAGGCGCAAGCGAGGGAACCCAGGTCAAGGCGGTGGCACCGGGCCAGGTGGTCTATGCGGACTGGCTGGACGGCTTCGGCATGCTGCTGGTGATCGACCATGGCCGCGGCTACATGAGCCTCTACGGCCACAACCAGTCGCTGCTGCGTCAGGTGGGGCAGAAGGTGGAGCAGGGCGAACCCGTGGCCCTGGTCGGCGACAGCGGCGGACAGGAGCGCTCCGGCCTCTACTTCGAGATCCGCTATCAGGGCGAGGCGATCAACCCGACCAAGTGGCTGGCCAGACGCTGAGCCAGCGCCCCCTCATCCCCAGCCCTTCTCCCGCGAGGGGAGAAGGGAGCGAATGGCGGCATACCCTCAGGTCAACAGCTCCCCCATTGATGAAAATTTACCTCTTTTCCACCCCGCTCAGGGGAAGACCACCAGCCCTATCTGTTCCAGCAGCCCCTGCTGCTGCTCCTCGTTTATCTGCACGCCGTCCAGGTTGACCCGGCGCAGATCCAGCCCGGGCAGATCGCACTGACGCAGATCGCAGCCCTGCAGGTTGAAGCTGGTCCAGTCGATCTGGCCAAACTCGGAGCCGCTGAGATCGGATCCCGCCAATGAAGCTCCCAGCAGGCTGGCCCCCTGCCAGCGGTTGCCGCCGAGCTCGCACTTCTCCAGCAGGCAGCCGTCGAAGTTGGCGTAGCTGAAGTTGTTGCCGGTCAGATGGGCCTCGCAGAAGTAGCTCTTGACGGTGATCTGGTTGGCAAAGCTGGCGTGGGCGAAGTTGATGCCCATGGCCTGGCAGTCGCGCATCTCCAGCCCCAGGCACTGGCTGCGGCTGAGGTCAGCCAGGGTGAGATCGCAGCGCAGGAAGCTCGCCTCCCGCAAATCGCAGCCCTGAAACTGGCAGCCGAGCTCGCGCTCCCGCTCGTAGAAGCTGCAGTCGACGAAGCGGCTCTCCCCCAGATCCAGCCAGGAGAAGTTGCAGTCGATAAAACGGCAACCCTCGAACTGCTGCTCGGCCACCTCCTGCTGCTCGAACCTTTTCCCCTCGAAGCACTTGCCCTTGATCATCCCCAGCCTCTCCTGTGATGGCGTCATATGCTGACTTTGTTGCGCGAAAACGGTAATGTTACCTGTAACATTCTTTGCCGGACCCCGAGATGAACGACACCCGCAAGCGCCGCCCCACCCTGCAGGACATCGCCGACCTGACCGGGGTCACCAAGATGACCGTCAGCCGCTACCTGCGTGACCCGTCCGCCGTGGCCGAAGGCACCCGTGAGCGGATCGCTACGGCGGTGGAGGAGCTCGGCTACATCCCGAACCGGGCGCCGGACATGCTCTCCAACGCCACCAGCAAGGCGATCGGCATACTGATCCCCTCCCTCTCCAACCAGGTCTTCTCGGCGGTGATCCACGGCATAGAGGCGGTGACCCGGCCCGCCGGCTACCAGACCCTGCTCGCCCACTATGGCTACAGCCCGGAGCGGGAGGAGGAGCAGGTCGCCTCCCTGCTCTCCTACAACGTGGATGGTCTCATCCTCGCCGATACCCAGCACACGGATCGCACCCGCAAGATGATCGCCACCGCCGGCATTCCGGTGGTGGAGACCATGGACTTGCCGCTCTCCCCCATCGACATGGTGGTGGGCATGGATCACCGGGCCGCCGCCCGGGCCATGGTAACAGAGATGCTGCGCCGGGGACGGCGCAAGGTGGTCTACCTGGGGGCGCGCCTCGATGTGCGTACCCAGCTGCGGATGGAGGGCTACTACCAGGCGATGGCGGACTTCGGCCTGGATGGCCAGCACCTGCTGACCGAGCAGTCCTCCAGCTTCACCCTGGGTGGCCAACTGCTGGAGCAGGCCATGGCCCGCTACCCCGATCTGGACGGCCTGTTCTGCACCAACGACGACGTGGCGGTCGGTGCCCTGCTGCAGTGCCAGGCCAGGTGGATACCCGTGCCCCAGCAGATCGCCATCGCCGGCTGCAACGCCCTCGACATCGGTCACGCCATGACCCCCAAGCTCGCCAGCATCAGCACCCCGCGCGAGGCCATCGGCCGCGAGGCGGCCGCCATGCTGCTGGCCAGGCTCAATGGGCAACCCCAGGCCGAGCACCGCAAGGACATGGGCTTCTCCCTCTATGAGGGGGAGAGCCTGGGCTGATCCCGCCCCTTCATCCCCCGGCGCCACCTTGGCGCCTGTGACCGCCATGATGGCGCGTCCTCCCGGGATCCTCCCTGCTCACTGACTTATGCTGGCGCAGCTTGTCCCACATTCAGGAGCAGAAGATGAACCACACCGAAAGATTGAAGACCTGCCTGCAGCGCGTCATCTGCGATCCCGGCTTCCCCCTGGCCGAGCTCGACGCCTGGTTCAGCCCGGACTACTGCCAGCAGGTGAATGGCGAGACCCTCGACTACGCCGCCTTTCGCCAGCATATCGCCGCCTTGAGAAGCCATCTGGCCGAGGCCACCATCGAGTTTGTCGCCACCCTGGAGCTGGGGGAGCGGGTCCACTCCACCCACCTGGTTCGAGCCACCCGCCAGGATGGCGGCACCCTGGCCTGCAAGGTGAGCGGCCTCTTCACCTTTCGCGAGGGCCGGCTCTGTCACACCGAGGAGGTCACCTGCCTGCTGGCGGGGGACAAGGAGGACGCAGACATAGGCTCACGGCGCTGAGCCGCGGCCCATCACCCGCGCCAGGGCCGCCGAGAAGGCGTCGGGATCCTCATAGCCGAGGATCCCGGCAATCTCGGCAGGCGCCATCCCCTGGTGCTGCAACTGACGGGCCCGCCCCATCAGCACCCGCTCCCGCCACTGGCGAAAACTGCACCCCAGCTGCCGGACAAAGAGGCGATTGAGGGTGCGCACCGAGGCGCCGCAATCGACCGCCAGTGCCTCCAGCGTCACCTTGACGGAGGGGGCCTGACACAGCCTCTCCAGTACCCGCAGCAGGCGCGGATCCAGATCCGCGGCCAGGGGGATCTGCCCCGCGAGCGGAGCGGCGAGTCCCAGCTCGTGGCGCAGCACCTTCAGATAGGCATCCCGCGTCTCCCCCTCTTCCAGCTCGGGCAGACGGGCAAAGAGGCCCGCCAGCATGGGGCTCACCTGCAACTGGCTGAAAGTGGTAGATGCCGATTGCGGGGTGTAGAGCAGCGAGAGCCGGGAGTGGCGCAGCACGCGAAACTCGTGTGCCCAGCCGGCGGGGATCAGGCAGAGCTGGCCGGCCACCAGCAAGCCGCCGCCGTCGTGACCAGTGATGACGCCGCCGCCCTGGTGCAGGTAGCAATACTGGGCCTGGGAGTGGCTGTGCAGGGCGGTGAGGTGCCCTAGCGGGTAGGCGTGATGAAGAAAGCTCATAAGGGGCGGCAGAGTGGAGGACAGGCCCCCGACCTTAAGCCAGCCGGCGGCTCAGTGTAAATGGCCTTCCTGCCTCCCGGAGGCGGAAAAACAACAGGCCACCCAAGGGTGGCCTGTTCAATTTATCTAAACGATGTTCGCTTAGCGTTTAACCATTTCAACCGCTTCCCGGGAGAGGCGGGTCACCTCTTCCCAATTGCCGCTCTTGACCGCATCGGCTGGCAGCATCCAGGAGCCGCCGACCGTGGCCACACACTTGAGCGCCAGATAGTCGGCCACGTTCTTCGGGCCTATGCCGCCGGTGGGGCAGAACCGTACCTGGGGCAGGGGGGCGGCGATGGCGGAGAGCGCCTTGGTGCCGCCGTTCGCCTCGGCCGGGAAGAACTTCAGGTGGTCGTAGCCCGCTTCCAGCGCCTGCATCACCTCGGACGGCGTCGCCACCCCCGGGATCAGCGGCGCCGTGCTCTTGGCCGCGTGGGCCAGCAGGGCCGGGGTCATCCCCGGGGAGATGACGAAGCGGGCACCGGCGGCCACGGCGGCGTCAAACTGCCCACAGTTGAGCACGGTACCGGCACCGACCATGGCATCCGGCATCGCCTTGGCGATCAGGGCGATGGCATCGAGGGCCACCGGGGTGCGCAGGGTGATCTCGAACACAGAGATGCCGCCATCGAGCAGGGCCTTGGCCATCGGCAGGGCCTGCTCCAGGTCGTTGATGACCATCACGGGCACCAGGGGGGAGGCGGCAAACACCTCGGCAGGGGTCACTTTCCAGTTCTGCATAGCTCTTCCTCAGTCAAAGATGGTGGCGCCGCACTCGGCGCTCGATACCGCGCGACGCATCACGCTGAACAGTTCACGGCCCCACCCCTCTTGTTCCAGAGTGAGGTCGATCTCGGCCTGGGTGCGGCCGCTCAAATCGGTCAGGCAGTCGAGGCTGCCGGTCACCGCGTCCACCCGCAGCAGATCGCCATCGGCAAGCAGGCCTATGGCCCCGCCGTGCAGCGCTTCCGGGGTGACGTGGATGGCGGCCGGGATCTTGCCGGAGGCGCCGGAGAGACGACCGTCGGTAACCAGGGCCACCTTGTGACCCGCCTTCTGCAGGTTGCCGAGCACCGGCATCAGCTTGTGCAGCTCCGGCATGCCGTTGGCCGCCGGACCATTGTGGCGCACCACGATGACGGCGTCCTGGTTCAGCTCACCGGCCTTGTAGGCCGCCTCCACCGCGTGCTGGGAGGAGAAGACCCGGGCCGGCGCTTCAATCACCCGGTATTCGGGGGCGACCGCCGAGACCTTGACCACGGCGCGGCCCAGGTTGCCACTGAGCAGCTTGGTGCCGCCGGTGGCCTGGAACACGCTGCCAGCGACGGACAACACGCTCGGATCCGTGCTCTCCCCCACCGGCTGCCACACCAGCTTGCCATCCACCAACGCGGGGCGGCTGAGGTAATCCTGCATCTCGCCAAACACCGGGGTGGCATCCAGGTGGATCAGGTCCGCCTCCGCCAGCCGGCGCATCAGGCCGGGCACGGCCCCCGCCTGCTCGAAGGCGTTCACGTCCGCCGGGCCGTTCGGGTACATGCGCACCAAGAGCGGCACCACGTCGGAGAGGTCGCTCAAGTCGTCCCAGGTCAGCTCCAGGCCGGCGGCGCGGGCCAGCGCCACCATGTGGATGCTGTGGTTGGTGCTGCCGCCGGAGGCGAGCAGGGCCACCAGGCCATTGACCAGGGCGCGCTCGTCCAGCACCTGGCTCAGGGGGCGGTAGGCCGGGGAGCCCGGGATCATGGCGCTGATGCGACGGGCCGCCTCCTCGGTGAGGGCGTGGCGCAGCTCGCTGTGGGGGTGGACGAAGGCGGAGCCCGGCAGCATCAACCCCATGGCCTCGAACACCAGCTGGTTGGTGTTGGCGGTGCCGTAGAAGGTGCAGGTGCCGGCCGAATGGTAGGCGCCGCACTCCATCTTGAGCAGGGCATCGCGGCCCACTTCGCCCGCGGCGTACTGCTGGCGCACCTTCACCTTCTCGTCGTTGCCTATGCCGCTCGCCATGGGGCCGGCGGGCACGAAGGCGGTGGGCAGGTGAGCATGGGAGAGGGCCCCCATGATCTGGCCCGGGGCTATCTTGTCACAGATGCCGAGCAGCAGGGTGGCGTCGAAGGTGTTGTGGGAGAGGGAGACCGCGGTGGCCTGGGCGATGAGATCCCGGGAGAAGAGGGACATGTCCATCCCCGGCTGGCCCTGGGTCACGCCGTCGCACATGGCGGGCACGCCGCCGGCGACCTGGGCGCTGTGGCCGAGTCCGGCCAGCGCTCCCTTGATGATATCCGGGTAGCCCTGATAGGGCTGATGGGCGCTCAGCATGTCGTTGTAGGCGGTGACTATGGCCACGTTGGCGCGGGTCATGTCGAGGATGCGCCCCTTGTCGTCACAGCTGGAGGCGGCCACGGCGTGGGCCAGGTTGCCGCAGGAGAGGGAGGCGCGGGTCTTGCCCTGCTCGGCCTGGCGCTGGATGCGGGCCAGGAAGGCCTGACGGCGGGCGACACTACGCTCGCGGATGCGGTTGGTCACCTCGGTGATCACGGGATGGGTCATAGGATTGTCTCCAACACGGAAATACGGGCGCGATCGACCGGGGCCGGGCGCGCGAAATGGCTCATTGCACCTGCGCCAGGGCGGTGACGGCGCGGTCGACCACCTGCTCGAAGGTGCCGTCTATGTCGACGCGAAACACACCGGCCTCGCCATCCGGCCGCTCCAGGGTCTCAAACTGACTCTTTACCATGCCTTCCCGCATGAAGTGGCCCTGCCGTGCCCGCATCCGGTCGAGAATGAGGGACTGGCTGCCGTCCAGAAACAGGAAGTGCACCGACTCGTTGCCCTCGCGGATCTGATCGCGGTACTGCTTCTTGAGGGCCGAGCAGACGATGACGCCGAGCTCGTTCTTCTGCTCCAGGCTGTAGGCCGCATCGCGGATCCGCTCCAGCCAGGGCGCCCGGTCTTCGTCGTTGAGAGGGTTGCCGCCCGCCATCTTCTGGATGTTGGCGCGGGGGTGCAGATCATCACCGTCGATGAACTTGGCGCCCAGGGCGCTGGCCACCTTGAGGCCTATGCTGGACTTGCCACTGCCACACACACCCATCACGATAATGCTCTTGCCCGCCATTATTTGACCTCTCTCTCACTTTTCAAAAAACGTTTACCTGATGGGTTCTAAGTTAGCACGTTACCGGTAACATGTTACCGGTAACGTTGCGCAATGTGAAGTGGAGCACAGAAATGTGCAGAACAACTACTAGAACCATTTGAGGACATTTTATGGACGGAGCGATGAACACACCCGATGTCGCCTACCTGCTCTCGGTAGCCGCTGGCGCTATCGTCATGCTGCTGGTGCTGATCATGCGATTCAAGGTACATGCCTTCGTGGCATTGACCCTGGTCAGCATGCTGACAGCCCTGGCCACCGGGGTCACCTATGACCAGGTGATCCCCACCATGCTGACCGGTTTCGGCGGCACCCTGGCCTCGGTCGCGCTGCTGGTCGGCCTGGGGGCCATGATAGGCAGGATCCTGGAGATGACGGGGGGCGCCAAGGTGCTTGCCGACACCCTGATCAACCGCTTCGGCTCCCACCGCGCCCCCTTCGCGCTGGGGATCGCCTCCCTGCTGTTCGGCTTCCCTATCTTCTTCGATGCCGGCCTCATCGTCATGCTGCCCATCATCTTCAGCGTGGCCAAGCAGTTCGGCGGCTCAGTCCTCAAATATGCCCTGCCCTCCGCCGGTGCCTTCGCGGTGATGCACGCCTTCCTGCCGCCGCACCCGGGCCCGGTGGCCGCCAGCGAACTGCTGGGTGCCAACATAGGGCTGCTCACCGTCGTGGGTCTGCTGGTCGCGCTGCCGACCTGGTATCTGGGTGCCTATCTGTTCGGGCTCTGGTCCGGCAAGAAGTTTGAGCTGCCCCTGCCCCCGAGCTTCACCGAGACCGCAGAGCGACTCTCCGACAAGGCGCCGAGCTTTGGCCAGGTGATCTCCATCCTGCTGCTGCCGCTGGTGCTCATCTTCATGGATACCGGCCTCAATACCCTGGGCGTCATGGGTGTCATCGACAAGGGTGCGGACTGGGTCAACGTGCTGCGCATGGTCGGCAAGACCCCGGTGGCCCTGCTCATCACTGTGCTCTATGCCCTCTGGCTGTTCCGTCAGACCCAGGGCAAGGTGCAGCTCGAGAAGTTCTGCAACGACGCCCTGGCCCCGGTCTGCGCCGTCATTCTGGTGACGGGTGCCGGTGGCATGTTCGGCGGCGTGCTGCGTGCCAGCGGCATCGGCACGGCCCTGGCCGACGTGCTCTCCGACACCGGCATGCCGGTGATCCTGGCCGCCTTCCTGGTCTCCACCGCCCTGCGAGTGGCCCAGGGGTCTGCCACAGTAGCCCTGACCACCACGGCCGCCCTGATGGCGCCGACGGTCGCGGCCACGGCCGGGCTGAGTGATCTGGACCTGACCTTCATCGTCATCGCCATCGCCGGTGGGGCGACCGTGCTCTCCCACTTCAACGACTCCGGTTTCTGGCTGGTCAGCCGCTTCCTCAACATGGACGAGAAGACCACCCTCAAGACCTGGACCGTGATGGAGACACTGCTCGGTACCATCGCCTTCCTCATCGTTGCCATGGCAAGCATCGTCTTCTAACTCCCCCATATCGGGGCCCCATCCGGCGGCCCCGATATGGCGTTCCATCGACATTTTTACGGATTCTTGCTTGGGCCCGTCGCCACAGATTGCTAGAATTGCCTATTCATCGCCCCGAGTGGAACGCTTCATCCCGTGATTTCAGGCTTCTCTATGCATTCATCGGCACATTATCGACAGTTGCTGGCACGTTTACCCCAGATCGCGGTTGCCGCAGATCAGTTTCAGGTACTCAACAGCGCCAAGGATTTCAAGAGCCGTATCCTCTCGCTCATCGCGGGCGCGACCCAGCGTATCTATCTGATCGCCCTCTACCTGCAGGATGACGAGGCGGGACGGGAGATCCTCTCCGCCCTCTACGCCGCCAAGCAGCGCAACCCCGCCCTCGACATCAAGGTCTTCGTCGACTTCCACCGTGCCCAGCGCGGCCTGATCGGCAAGGGCAAGCAGGGGGGCAACCACCTGATGTATCAGACCATGGCCGCCCGCCATGAACACCAGATCGAGATCTACGGCGTGCCGGTCAAGGGCCGCGAGCTGCTCGGCGTCCTGCACCTCAAGGGATTCATCTTCGACGACATCCTGCTCTACTCGGGTGCCAGCCTCAACGACATCTACCTGCACCAGCAGGAGCGCTACCGCTTCGATCGCTATCACCAGATCCACAGCCAGGCCCTGACCCGCAGCATGGTCAACTACGTGGATGACGTCTTCCTCAAGAGCGAGGCCGTGCAGCGGCTGGATCGCCCCGGCATCCCGGGTGCCAAGCAGCTCAAGGGGCAGATCCGCCGCTTCAAGCACAACCTGCGCACCAGCCAGTACCGATTCGAGAGCATACCGGCCAACAGCCAGGAGATCGCCATCACCCCCATGGTGGGCCTGGGCAAGCGCGGCAACCAGCTCAACCGGATGATCCGCAACCTGGTGCGGGCCACCGAACGGGAGATCTTCATCTGCACCCCTTACTTCAACCCCCCCAAGGAGTTGAACAAGGACGTGGAAGCCCTGCTCAAGCGCGGCTGCAAGGTGACCATAGTGGTGGGCGACAAGACAGCCAACGACTTCTTCATCCCGCCGGAGGAGAAATTCTCCACCATAGGCGGCCTGCCCTATCTCTACGAGACCAACCTGCGCAAGTTTGCCGAGCGCAACCAGCACCACATCGACAGCGGCCGTCTCAACCTGATGCTCTGGTGCTGCGACAAGAACTCCTATCACCTCAAGGGGATCTTCGTGGATCAGGAGTGGGCCCTGCTCACCGGCAACAACCTCAATCCCCGCGCCTGGGCGCTGGATCTGGAGAACGGCCTGCTGGTCCATGACCGCCACCACCATCTGCGCGAGCGCTTCCAGGAGGAGCGTGACTGCATCCTGGCCCACACCCGTCGCATCAGCCACTTCGATCAGATCGAGCAGATCAAGGATTACCCCGAGCAGGTGCGCAAGCTGCTTGCCAGGATCCACAGGGTCAGGGCCCATATCCTGCTCAAGCGGATCATCTAAGCCCTGTCCACCTCCCCTCTCTGCCCCTCCAAAGGCCTCCCGTGTTCGGCAGGCCTTTGTCGTATGCGCCCTCTCGCCCCGCCCGGGGAGCCCCTGCCGCTGCAACGCGGCTTGCATCGAGACAGCAACAACCCCTATCATCTGGACATATTTACAGTGTTTTCGGGCATCTAATTGATGAAATTGGATAAAATTCCTCTCGATAGCCTCAAGGGCGTCGGCAGCAAGATGCTGGAGAAGCTCGAGCGGCTGGGGCTGGCCACGGTACAGGATCTGCTGTTCCACCTCCCCCTGCGCTACGAGGACCGCACCCAGGTGTGGCCCATCGGCGATCTGCCCCCCGGGCTGCACGGCGCCGTCGAGGGCGAAATCCAGGACACCCAGCTGGTCATGGGGCGCCGCCGCATGCTGGTGTGCCGCATCAGCGACGGCACCGGCAGCCTGACCCTGCGTTTCTTCAATTTCACCGCCGCCCAGAAAAACAGCCTGGCCCAGGGTCGCCTGATCCGCTGCTTCGGCGAGGCCCGTCCCGGCAAGTACGGCCTGGAGATGGCCCACCCCGAGTACAAGCTGCTCGGCGAGGAGCAGGCCGGCCAGACCGAAGAGGCGCTCACCCCCGTCTACCCGACCACCGAAGGCTTGCGCCAGCTCAGCCTGCGCAGCCTCACGGATCAGGCACTGGCCCAGCTCGACCTCTATGGTGTCGAGGAGCTGATGCCCGCCGGTCTCTACCCCCAGCAGATCGATCTGGCCGCCGCCCTGCGTCTGCTCCACCGCCCGCCCCCCTCGGTGGCGCTGGCCCTGCTGGAGAGCGGCCAGCATCCGGCCCAGCAGCGACTGGTGCTGGAAGAGTTGCTGGCCCACAACCTCTCCGTCCTCAAGGTCCGCGCCCAGGCACAGACCCAGCTGGCCCGCACCCTCAAGCCGGCACCTGCCCTGGTGGAAAAGCTGCTAAGCGCCCTGCCCTTCACCCCCACCGGCGCCCAGAACCGGGTGGTGGCGGAGATAAGCCAGGATCTGCAACGCAGCCACCCCATGATGCGGCTGGTGCAGGGGGACGTGGGCTCCGGCAAGACGCTGGTGGCGGCCTTGGCGGCGCTGCAAGCCATAGGCAACGGCTGCCAGGTGGGGCTGATGGCGCCGACCGAGCTGCTGGCCGAACAGCACGCCATCAACTTCGCCCACTGGCTGGACCCCCTCGGCATCAAGGTGGGCTGGCTGGCGGGCAAGCAGAAGGGCAAGGCGCGGGAGGAGGCGCTGGCCGCCATTGCCGACGGCAGCGTCAAGATGGTGGTGGGGACCCACGCCATCTTCCAGGAGCAGGTGGTGTTCCAGCGCCTGGCCCTGGTGATCATCGACGAGCAGCACAGGTTCGGGGTGCACCAGCGCCTCGCCCTGCGCGAGAAGGGGGAGCGGGAGGGGGTGCATCCCCACCAGCTCATCATGACCGCCACCCCCATTCCCCGCACTCTGGCGATGACCGCCTATGCGGATCTCGACACCTCCGTCATCGACGAGCTGCCGCCCGGCCGTACCCCCATCACCACGGTCGCCCTGCCGGACAGCCGCCGTCAGGATGTGATCGAGCGGGTCAAACTCGCCTGCGAGGAGGGCAAGCAGGCCTACTGGGTCTGCACCCTGATCGAGGAGTCCGAGGTGCTGGAGTGCCAGGCCGCCGAAGACACGGCCGCCGAGCTGCAAGCCCGGCTGCCCGGCCTGCACATAGGCCTGGTCCATGGCCGGATGCGCCCGGTCGAGAAGCAGCGGGTGATGGAAGAGTTCAAGGCGGGCATATTGCAACTGCTGGTCGCCACCACCGTCATCGAGGTGGGGGTGGACGTGCCCAATGCCAGCCTGATGATCATCGAGAACCCGGAGCGGCTGGGGCTGGCCCAGTTGCACCAGCTGCGCGGCCGGGTCGGCCGGGGCTCGGTGGCCTCCCACTGCGTGCTGCTCTACCATGCCCCCCTCTCCAAGACGGCCCAGAGCCGGCTCGGGGTGCTGCGGGAGACCAACGACGGCTTCCTGATCGCCCAGCGCGATCTCGAGCTGCGCGGCCCGGGGGAACTGCTCGGCACCCGCCAGACCGGGTTGGCGGATCTCAAGATCGCCGATCTGGTGCGGGATCAGCCGCTTATTCCCCAGGTGCAGAAGATGGCGCGCTTCCTCATGGATAGGCATCCGAGTCATGTCGAACCCTTGATACGACGCTGGCTCGGCTTACGGGATCACTATTCCAATGCCTGATCGAGGTAGATGCAGAAGATGGGCGCATGTCCTCATGGACCGCCACCCGAGCCATGTCGAACCGCTGATCCGCCGCTGGCTCGGCCTGCGGGATCACTACTCAAACGCCTGACAACACACCCCAAAACAGGAGGAAAGCATCCATGAATTCCTGGCTACGCGCCCTGCTCTATCTGTTTGCCTTCCTGCTGCTATTCGTCTGGGTCGGCCTCGGCCTGTTCGACGCCGAGCGGGCCAAGGGCCCCATCGCCAGCTGGATCAGCCAGCAGACCGGCGTGCCTGTCACCATAGGCCGGCTGGTGTTCAACCCGCTTCACCCCTACACCCTGCTGGCGGAGCAGGTGCAATACGGGGATGCGGTGCAGCTGGAGAAGATCTATCTGGAGATAGACAACATCGACTGGCTGAACCGGGACGTGCGCATCGCCCACCTGGATCTCATCCGCCCCGTCATCAAGCTGCCGCTGCCGAACCAGCTGCCGACCCTGCCGGTGCACTCCCTCACCATCAGCGACAGCACCATAGACAACCTGAGCCTGTACAGCGAGGCCCTGACCCTGCGCGGTCTGAGCGCCACCCTGAGCGACTGGGAGCTGATCGATCCGAAACGCCAGCCCCAGGCCAACCTGACCCTGGGCATCAACCAGCTGGAGACGCCGCAACTCACCCTGGCCCGCCTCAGCCTCAAGGGGCGACTGGAGGGACAGGTGCTGAGCACGGACAAGCTGACCACCAACCTGTTCGAGGGTCTGCTGGAGACCGGCATGGTGCTGAACTGGCCGGATCGCAGCCTGCAACTGCACGCTCTCAAGGCCCGTGGCATGCGGGTCGAGCTCGGTGACATCCCCCCTGGCGAGCTCCCCCTGCGCCGCATCACCCTGGATCGGGGCCAGCTCGATCGGGTCAGCGTCAATGCCATAGAGCAGGAGCTCTCCCTCAACAACTTCAGCGGTCAGCTCACCGCCTTCGACTGGCAGGCGGGCAGCCAGCCAAGCGGCTATCTCTCCGGCACCCTGGCGGATCTCGGCCGCGGCCTGTTCCAGCTGGAAGCCATCGAGGGCAAGCTCGCCTTCTCCCCCCGGCAGCTCGAGGCCGAGCTGCAGGGCAAGGCATACGAAGGGGAGTTCAATGTCGAGCTTGCCCTCGACCCCCAACTGCAAAAGCTGACCCTCAAGGACATGGCCCTAAGCGGCATGGACATCAGCCTGCCGGAAGGGTGGTGGCAGGAGTGGCAGGGCTGGCGTCCCCAGCAGATCGAGGTGCGCAAGCTGGCCTTAGACAGGCTCAAGGTGCTCTCCTTCGACGACGCCCTGCCCCTCTCCCTGACTGGCTGGCAGCTCTATCTGAGCGATCTCAGCCTGAGGAACAACCAGCCGGGCCCGCTGCTCGGCCGTGCCCGCATCGAGAGCAAGTGGTTCGAGCTGGTGTGGGATGGCCTGAGCGCCCGCAACGGCGTGCTGGACGGGGAGCTGACCCCGAGCGCCTGGCAGCTCAACAGGCTCAGCAGCGAGCTGCCGGATGAGGGTTCTCTAAGCCTCAGCGGCCAATGGGGCAAGGTGCCCGGGCAGGAGAGCCGCCTGCAACTGCAGGGCAAGCAGCTGGATCTGGAGAAGTGGGGCGAACTGCTCCATGCCCCCGTCTCGCTGGCGGGCAAGGTGGATCTGGAGACGGATCTGCAAGCCGATCTGGCCCCGCAGCCGGAGCAGGCCCCCGGCAACTGGCGCCGCACCCTGCAGGGCAGCCTGAGCCTGGAGGCCAGGGATCCCTTCTGGGACAAGGTCGGGATAGACCCTCTGCTGGACAACTGGTTCAAGGAAGCGACCCCGCCCACCCTGACCCCCGAGACCCTGTGGCAGGCGATGCAGCAGGGGGATACCCCCTTCTACCACATCAGGCTGAAGGCCAGGGCTGAGCAGGGCAAGCTGCAGATCGAGCAGGGCGGCGCTTCCACCATCACCCACCTGCTCGGGTTGCAGGGTGGGGTCGATCTCGCCAGCGACCAGTGGCAGCTGGATCTCGGCGTGCTGAACAAGCGGCGCTGCGCCGAGCTGCTGGCGCGCTGGCGCGGCCCCCTTGAGAGCCCGACCCTTGAATGGCGCTTCCCGAGCGGGGAAGCCACTTGCGACTGGGAGACTGGCGTACGCTACCCGGCCCAGGGGCGCAGCGGCCCGCTCCGGCGACCCCAGACGCCCCCCGCCACCGCGGCGCAATGACGAACAAGGCCTCATCATGAGGCCTTGTTGCTAACGGATGCAGGACGAGGGGGTCAGTGTCCCGCCCGCTTGATGGGCAGCACCACGTACTGGCCGACAAACTCCACCGCCAGCTTGCGCCCGCTGAACAGCTGCACCCGCAGGCTGAACTTGGCGGACTCCCCGTTCTTGAGCGGCGCCAGCACGGCGGGCATCCCCTCCCGGGCGACCCTGGCCTCAGGCTCCTCGCTCACCGGTCTGTAGTATTTGATGTTGCCCTCCGCCAGCACCGTATCCCCGCCCAGACCGGCCTCCTTGAGTTGCAGCCAGATGAGGCCCCAGCCCGCCAGCACGCACTGACTGTAAATGCTGCCGGCAAACATGGTGTCGTGGACGTTGAGGTTGGCCGCCAGGTTGGCCTTGAGGTGGAAGGTCTGGCCATCGTAGTGGGTGATGTGCACCCCCATCTTCTCGCTGATGGGGATCCCCCTCGACCAGCGGGTGGTGAGATCCTGACACCACTCGGGGCGATACTGTATGGTCTGCAGCGGACTGATGGATTTGATCATCTGGCGATGGGGAATGCGGCCGAAGGAGACGGGCCCCTCGCCCACCTCGAGAAAGCCGCACCTGCGATAGAACTCCACCGCCTCCTGGCGTGCGTTCATCACCAGCCGTTTCACCTTCTCGTCCCGGGCCAGCTGTTCGAGATCCTCCACCATGCGGGCTCCCAGCCCCTGACCCCGGTACTCTGTACGAAGCGCCATAAAGCGGATCTGGGCCTCGTCACCCCCGATGAAGAGGCGGCCGACGGCGATGGGGGTGCCGTCTTCGGCCAGCATCAGCCGATGAATGGCGACGGTATCGTATTCGTCACGCTCGGAGCCCACGGGCAGATTGAAAGGCTTGCGCAGTAGTTCCCAGCGCAACTGGTAGTAGGCATCCAGCTCCGCTGGCGTTTGGGGAGTGACTACCCGATACATAAAGCGATCCTTGAGTTTGCGCCGACGGACAGATGGAAGGGCTTGCGCAACAATGCCTCCCGGCGCAGCGGGTAGCTGGCATCCAGCTCCGCTGGCGTTTGAGGGGTGACCACCCGGTACATAGCGACATCCTTGAGTTACACTGGTCGAAAGCCATCTTGCCGTGCAAATTCATGGACTTCAATCTGCAAGCGTACCAAGCCGATCACTTATTGCACCTCAGCGCCAAACCCGAACGCCGCCTCTCCATCCTGGAAAATGCCCGTCACCGCTGGCTGGAAATGGACGGCGTGGTGCAATCCGCCATGAGCCTGAGCCAACCGGAACACCTCTGCCTGCCCCATCAGCAGAGCATCGCCGAGCGGCTGCCCGCACAGGCGAGCCGGATCCTGGAGCTGGGATTGGGAGGGGGGGATCTCACCCGTCATCTGGGTGCGCGCTGGCCCGAAGCCCGCCACGACTGCGTGGATCTGGACGCCGAGATCCTCACCCTGTTCCAGCAGTTTTTCCTGCCCTCGACTGGAGGTGCGCCACGGCTGCACCACGCCGATGCACTGCACTTCCTGCTGGAGAGTCGGGAACAGTACGACCTGGTGCTGCTGGACCTGTTCAGCCAGGACGGCAATCCCCTGCTGCTGTTCCAGGCTCCCATCTATCAGGCGCTGGCCAGATGCCTGCACGGCACCCTCATCGTCAACCTGCTGCCACGGACCCATCTCGAACTGGCGCAGGCCAAAAGGCTGGCCGAGGAGTGGATCGGCCCCACCGGCGCCCACGGGGTGCCGGGCTATCGCAACGTCATACTGCACGCCATCAGCCAGGGGGCTTAACGCCCTTGGCGAGCTGTTACTGTTGGCCTACACCTGCAGCCAGAAGGTCACGGGGCCGTCGTTGAGCAGCCTGACCTTCATGTCGGCGGCAAAGCGTCCCGTCTCGGTTGGCACGCCGCTCTCCCTGGCCCGGGCAACGAAGTAGTCATAGAGCCGCTCGGCATCGCTCGGGTGGGCACCACCGGAGAAGCTGGGTCGCATCCCCTTGCCGGTATCCGCCGCCAGGGTGAACTGGGAAACCACCAGCAGACTGCCACCGACCTGGCTCACGTTGAGGTTCATCTTGCCGTTCTCATCGGAGAAGATGCGATAGCCGCTCACCTTGTGCAGCAGCTTGTCGGCCTTGGCCTCGTCATCCCCCTGCTCCACCCCGAGCAGCACCAGCAGCCCCTGCTCTATGGCCCCGGTCACCTCCCCCTCGACGGTCACGCTGGCCTCGGATACCCGTTGGATCAATGCAATCACCCGCAACTCCTTTGTCTTGTCAGAAACGCACGACCGCCCGAAGGCGGTCGTTGATGTTAGCAATAAGCGAGGGGATCAGCCCAGCTCCTCGGTACCCGGTTTCTCGTACTCCCCCAGGCAGGCGGTGGTCTCTGCTCCCAGCAAGACCACCAACCAGCTCAGGTTTACGAATGCCCAGACGAACAGAATGAATATCGGTGCCAACAATGAGTGGCTGACTCAGCCCAGCTCTTCATTGCCGGGTTTCTCGTACTCCCCCAGGCAGGCGGTGGTCTCTGCTCCCAACAAGACCACCAGCCAGCTCAGATAGACCCAGACGAACAGAATGGGGATGGTCGCCAGGGCGCCGTAGATGGCCTGATAGGAGGGGAAGTTGGTGATGTAGATGGAGAAGCCGCGCTTGGCCAGCTCGAACAGGGTGGCCGCCACCAGGGCGCCGATCAAGGCGTGGGTCAGCCGCACCTTGCAGTTGGGCACCACCGTATAGATAAGCAGGAAGCCGAACACAGAGAACAGGAACGGCAGGCTGCGCAGCACCAGGTAGCCGGCGCCAAACAGGCTGTCAGCGGCAAACAGCTTCAGCGACAGTATGTAGGAGGAGATGGCGAGGCTGGCCCCGATGAGCACGGGGCCCAGGGTCAGGATCATCCAGTACATGGCAAAGGCCTGGGCCAGCGGTCGATTCTGGGTCGAACGCCAGATGTAGTTGAGGTTCTTGTCGATGGCCGAGATCAGCATCAGCGCCACCACTATCAGGGCACCTATGCCGACCGCAGTGGTGTTGGTGGCATTGGCCACGAAGCCGTCTATGTACTCCTTGAGCATCTCGCCGGCGGTGGGCACGAAGTTGTGATAGACAAACTGTTCCATCTGCTGTTTCAGGGTCTGGAACACCGGGAAGGCCGACATCATGCCGAACACCACGGCCACCATGGGCACCAGGGAGAGCAGGGTCACATAGGCCAGGTAGCCGGCGGTGACCGTCAGCCTGTCCTGCTGGAAACGACCCCAGACAAACTGGGCGAAATGGGCACCATCGTGGCGCAAGAAGGAGACTGCGTGGGCCAGGCGGCCGCGGATTTGCTGCTGCATCTTGATTCTCGTAAGCGTCATCATGCAGATATTGTGTCAGATAGGGTGCCCATCTGACCACCCATCAGCCGGCTCACGGCCATCGCATCGACCATCCAAGAGGCAAGAGACCGCCGCGCAACCATAAAGATCGACCATGCAGGAGCAAGAGGCCGCCGCGCGACCATAAAAATCGACCATACGGGAGCAAGAGGCCGCCGCGCGACCATAAAAATCGACCATGCAGGAGCAAGAGACCGCCGCGCGACCATAAAAAAAGAGGCCATAAGGCCTCTCTTTGGTCTGTCGATAAACAGCTATCGATCAAGCACGACCGGCGCGCTTGCGATCCATCTCGGTCAGCAGTTTCTTGCGGATACGGATGGCCTTCGGCGTGATCTCGACCAGCTCATCGTTGTCGATGAACTCGAGAGCCTGCTCCAGGGTCATGCGGATCGGCGGAGTCAGCACCTGGGCTTCGTCGGTACCGGAGGCACGCATGTTGGTCAGCTGCTTGCCTTTCAGGCAGTTGACGGTCAGGTCGTTGGAGCGGGAGTGGATCCCGATCACCTGGCCTTCGTACACTTCGGTCGCGTGACCGATGAACAGACGACCACGGTCTTGCAGACCGAACAGGGCGAAGGTCAGGGCCTTGCCGGTAGCGTTGGAGATCAGCACGCCGTTCTGACGCTCACCGATGCTGCCACCCTTGTGCGGACCGTAATGGTCGAAGGTGTGGTACAGAAGGCCGGTACCTGAAGTCATGGTCAGGAACTCGGTCTGGAAGCCGATCAGGCCACGGCTCGGGATCATGAAGTCCAGACGGACACGGCCCTTGCCATCCGGGGTCATGTTGGTCATCTCGCCCTTACGCAGGCCGAGTTGCTCCATCACTGAACCCTGGTGGATCTCTTCCACGTCGACGGTAACGGTTTCGAACGGTTCTTGCAGAACGCCGTCAACGGTACGCAGGATAACTTCCGGACGGGATACCGCCAGCTCGTAACCTTCACGACGCATGTTTTCGATCAGGATGGAGAGGTGCAGTTCACCACGGCCGGAGACGCGGAACTTGTCCGGATCTTCGGTCTCTTCCACGCGCAGGGCCACGTTGTGGACCAGCTCCTGGTTCAGACGCTCCAGGATGTTGCGGGAGGTGACGAACTTGCCTTCTTTACCGGCGAACGGCGAGGTGTTGACCTGGAAGGTCATGTTCACGGTCGGCTCGTCAACGGAGAGCGGCGGCAGGGCTTCGACGGCATTGTTGTCACAGATGGTGTCGGAGATCTTCAGCTCGCCCAGACCGGTGATGGCGATGATGTCGCCCGCTTGCGCGTCGGCCACTTCGGTACGGGACAGACCCAGGTAACCCAGCACCTGACCGACCTTGCCGGTGCGGTTCTTGCCGTTGGCACCAACGATGGTGACCTGCTGGTTGGTCTTGACGCGACCACGGGTGATACGGCCGATGCCGATGACGCCCACGTAGGAGTTGTAGTCCAGCTGGGAGATCTGCATCTGGAAACCGCCTTCGGTATCCGCAGCAGGGGCTTCGACGTTGTCGACGATGGCCTGGAACAGGGGTTCCATGTTGTCGGACGGTACGTCTTGGTCCAGGGTGGCCCAACCGTTCAGTGCAGAGGCGTAAACAACCTTGAAGTCCAGTTGCTCATCGGTGGCACCCAGGTTGTCGAACAGATCGAAGACCTGATCCATTACCCAGTCAGGACGAGCACCCGGACGGTCGATCTTGTTGATGACCACGATGGGCTTCAGACCCTGGGCAAATGCCTTCTGGGTCACGAAACGGGTTTGCGGCATCGGGCCGTCAACGGCGTCAACCAGCAGCAGCACGGAGTCAACCATGGAGAGCACGCGCTCAACTTCACCACCGAAGTCGGCGTGACCCGGGGTATCCACGATGTTGATACGGTAGTCGTTCCAGCGGATCGCAGTGTTCTTGGCGAGAATGGTGATGCCACGTTCCCGTTCCAGATCATTGGAGTCCATGATCCGTTCCTGACCTTCGCTGGTGCGATCCAGAGTGCCGGATTGCTGCAGCAGCTTATCAACCAGAGTCGTTTTGCCGTGGTCAACGTGCGCAATAATCGCAATATTGCGTAAATTCTCTAACATTCTCGCCTCAAATCACCGGGTAAAATTGGGCGCTAATTGTACTCTCGCCTTTGTGATCTGCCTAGCAGAATTGCAGACCATTCGCGTACAACAGGGGATCTGGATCATGGACCCCGCGCCAAAAGCCTGCTTAGATGGCCTTGGCACGTAGGCGCACCACGATGGTGCACCAAAACGATCCAAGGTTGCACCACTTTGAGGCGCAGCCAAGCATGAAAGCGGGTGTCCCGACAGCCTGAAAGGGTGCAAATGCCCTGAAATCAAGCTGTCACAAACTTGGCACGATACTGGCTTATGTGAATGTGATGACGCATTCACCCAAAGAGTTTTAACACCGGAGGTTACTTAGCATGTCAGCCCAGAACGTTTTGGCCCTGATCCAGGAACACGAAGTCAAGTTTGTTGATCTACGTTTTACCGACACCAAGGGTAAAGAGCAGCACGTATCCATTCCTTCCCACCAGGTCGACGAAGACTTCTTCGAAGACGGCAAGATGTTCGATGGCTCCTCCATCGGCGGCTGGAAGGGCATCAACGAGTCTGACATGGTGCTGATGCCGGATCCGGCCTCCGCCAAACTGGACCCGTTCACCGAAGAGACCACGCTGAACATCGTCTGTGACGTGCTTGAACCTGCCACCATGCAAGGCTATGACCGCGATCCGCGCTCCATCGCCAAGCGTGCCGAAGATTTCCTGAAAGCCAGCGGCATCGCTGACACCGTGCTGTTCGGGCCGGAGCCGGAATTCTTCATGTTCGACAACATCACCTTCTCCAACACCATGGGCCACAGCTTCGTGAAGATCGAATCCGAAGAAGCTGCCTGGAACTCGGGTACCGAGTACGAGCACGGCAACAAGGGTCACCGTCCCTTCGTCAAGGGCGGTTACTTCCCGGTTGCGCCGGTTGACTCCTCCCAGGACATCCGTGCCGCCATGTGTCTGGTGCTGGAAGAGATGGGCCAGGTCGTTGAAGCTCACCACCACGAAGTGGCCACTGCCGGTCAGAACGAGATCGCAACCCGCTTCAACACTCTCACGCTGAAAGCTGACGAAGTGCAGGTGCTGAAGTACGTGATCCACAACGTGGCCCACGCCTACAACAAGACTGTCACCTTCATGCCGAAACCCATGTTCGGTGACAACGGCTCCGGCATGCACTGCCACCAGTCCCTGGCCAAGAACGGTGTCAACCTGTTCGCCGGCGACCTGTACGGTGGTCTGTCCGAGATGGCGCTGCACTACATCGGCGGCATCATCAAGCACGCCAAGGCCATCAACGCCTTCGCCAACCCGACCACCAACTCCTACAAGCGTCTGGTGCCGGGCTATGAAGCCCCTGTCATGCTGGCCTACTCCGCCCGCAACCGCTCTGCCTCCATCCGTATCCCGGTTGTGCCGAGCCCGAAAGCCCGCCGCATCGAAGTGCGCTTCCCGGATCCGGCTGCCAACCCCTACCTGGCCTTCGCTGCCCAGCTGATGGCCGGTCTGGACGGTATCATCAACAAGATCCATCCGGGCGATGCCATGGACAAGAACTTGTATGACCTGCCGCCGGAAGAAGCCGCAGAAGTGCCGACCGTTGCCGGTTCCCTGGACGAGGCCCTGTCCGCACTGGATGCTGATCGCGAGTTCCTGACCCGTGGCGGCGTCTTCAGCGACGACTTCATCAACTCCTACTTGGAGCTGAAGCAGCATGACGTGGATCGTGTCCGCATGACCCCGCACCCGCTGGAGTTCGAGCTGTACTACTCCGTCTAATCCGGTGTCCTTGCTTCATCATGACAAACCCGCCATCTGGCGGGTTTTTTATCTAAGGGGCTGAAATATCATGACCCATGGCCTCACACAGCATGGGGCATACGGCTCGTCTAGCCCATTCTTCACCGCGGATCCGACAATAAGCCCGACATTTTTTTCTCTGATAGGATTAAGGTGAACCCCGTCAAGGAGAGATGGATGAAAACAGTACACCCGACATGGACGCTGGGCCTCTTGCTGATGATCTCCTGCACCGCCCAGGCGGCCAGAGTCTATTCCTGGATAGATCCCCAAGGGGTGACCCATTACACAGACGCCCCTCCCCCCGGCAAGAACGCCAGGGAAATAGACCTGCGGGTCTCCCCCCTCATCGGCACCTCGCCCCACTCCGTCCAGGTCGACGACTTCAACAGCCTGACCGGCGTCGATGCCAGGAAGGCCCTGGAGGCCGCACCCCTGGAGATAGAACTGCTCTCCCCCGAGCCGGGCAGCACACTGCGCGACAACACGGGCAACATCGTCTTCCAGGCCCAGGTCCATCCCCAGCCGCCGGTGCAATATGACGTGCGCCTGCTGCTGAACGACAAGGCCATTCCCCTCGTTCACAACAGCCTGGCCATCCGGGTGGAGAACCTCCCTCGCGGCGCCTACGAGGCGCGGCTCGAGCTGCTCGCCAAAGACGGTACGATCCTTGCTAAATCCAAAGCAGCCACCTTTTACCTGCATAGAACGACTGTGAATCAGGCTCCCAAAGCCACCCCCAAGGCCAATTAGGGGTGATGTGACGCACCGATGCGGGTAAACTCAATGCACCATATCGGTGCATAACAGGTGTAAAGCACCGTTTTAGGGAGAAACCTGTGCCAACCCGCTTGGATCACGCCAAGACACTCTTGGACAACCTGCTGACCGCCGTCATCCTGATGGATGAGCGGCTCTGCATTCAATTCGTCAACCCGGCGGCCGAACAGCTGCTTTCCCTCAGCGAACGGCGACTGATCGGGATCGAACTGCCCCATCTGCTGGAGCACATCTCCCTCGACCTGCAACGATTCAAGCAGTGCCTCATTTCAGGGCAGGGCTTCACCGACAGCGAAGTCACCCTGGTGGTGGAGGGAGAGCCCAGGCTGGTGGAGATCAGCGTGAGCCCCATGGCCGACCACGAGCAGCGGCTGATGGTGGTGGAGCTGCGCAAGATCGATCAGCAGAAGAAGATCAGCCAGGAGCTGCAGCAACATGCCCAGCAGCAGGCCGCCAAGGAGCTGGTGCGCGGGCTGGCCCACGAGATAAAGAACCCCCTCGGGGGATTGCGCGGCGCCGCCCAGCTGCTGCAAAAGGAGCTGCCTGACCCGGCCCTGCGTGAATATACCGGCATCATCATAGAGCAGGCCGACCGGCTGAGGGTGCTGGTCGATCGTCTGCTCGGCCCCCAGCGACCGGGACGCCATCAGATGCACAATGTGCATTCGGTGCTGGAGCAGGTGCGCCGTCTGGTGGATCTGGAGCTGCCGCCCCAGATCCGCATCGAGCGGGATTACGACCCCAGCATTCCCGAGTTCGAGATGGAGCCGGACCAGCTGCAGCAGGCGTTTCTCAACATAGTCCGCAATGCCGCCGAAGCCCTCGGCGATCAGACCGGGCTCATCCGCATCAAGACCCGCACCGCCTTCCAGATCACCATCCACGGCCAGCGCTACCGCCTGGCCGCCGAGATCAAGATCGTCGACAACGGTCCCGGCATTCCCGATGCCATTCGCGACACCCTCTTCTACCCCATGATCACCGGCAAGGAGGGGGGCACAGGCCTCGGCCTCTCCATCGCCCAGAACCTGATCGATCAGCACAAGGGACGCATAGATTGCATCAGCTGGCCCGGCCACACCGAATTCACCATCTACCTACCACTTCGCAAGTAAGGGAACCTCATGACAGCAAAAGTGTGGATCGTCGATGACGACAGCTCCATCCGGTGGGTCCTGGAGCGCACCCTTGGCAGCGAAGGCTTCGAATGCGAGAGCTTTGCCGATGGCGAAGCCCTGCTGAGCTCGCTGGAGATGCGCTCACCGGACGTGATCCTCTCCGATATCCGCATGCCGGGCATAGACGGCCTCAGCCTGCTGGAGCAGATCCACCGCCGCCAGGCCGATCTGCCCATCATCATCATGACGGCGCACTCGGATCTCGACAGCGCGGTCAACGCCTACCAGCGCGGCGCCTTCGAATACCTGCCCAAGCCGTTCGACATCGACGAGGCTGTCACCCTGGTGCGCCGCGCCGAGAATCATCTGAAAGAGCAACGCACCAAGCGCAAGGCACGCCAGCAGGAGGCCACCACCACCCCGGAGATCATCGGTGAGGCTCCCGCCATGCAGGAGGTGTTTCGCGCCATAGGCCGACTGTCGCGCTCCAGCATCTCGGTGCTCATCAACGGCCAGAGCGGCACCGGCAAGGAGCTGGTCGCCCATGCCCTGCACAAGCACAGCCCGCGCGCCCACAAGAATTTCATCGCCCTCAACATGGCGGCCATCCCCAAGGATCTCATCGAATCCGAACTGTTCGGCCATGAGAAGGGGGCCTTCACCGGCGCCAACAACATACGTCACGGCCGCTTCGAGCAGGCCGACGGCGGCACCCTGTTTCTCGACGAAATAGGCGACATGCCCCTGGACGTCCAGACCCGGCTGCTGCGGGTGCTGGCGGACGGCCAGTTCTACCGGGTCGGCGGCCATCAGCCGGTGCAGGTGGATGTGCGGATCATCGCCGCCACCCACCAGAATCTGGAAAAACGGGTCGCCGACGGCGAATTTCGGGAGGATCTGTTCCACCGCCTCAACGTCATCCGCATCCATATCCCCGCCCTCAAGGAGCGCCGGGAGGACATACCCCAGCTGGCCCAGCACTTCCTGCTCAGAGCCGCCAAGGAGCTGAACGTGGAGGCAAAGAGCCTGCACCCGGATACCCAGACCTACATCAGCCGCCTGCCCTGGCCGGGCAACGTGCGCCAGCTGGAGAACGTCTGCCGCTGGCTGACCGTGATGGCCTCCGGTCAGGAGGTGCTGGTCGGCGATCTGCCCACCGAGCTGCTGACCCCCATCACCAGCACGGCGGAGCCCGGCCAGCCCGCTCTGACCGGTGGCTGGCAGCAACAACTGCAGGACTGGGTGGCCGCCAAGCTGGCGCTGGGGGAGACCGACATCCTGGCGGATGCCATGCCCCAGTTCGAGCGGATCATGCTGGAGACGGCGCTGGAGCACACCCATGGCCACAAGCAGGAGGCCGCCCGCCTGCTTGGCTGGGGTCGCAATACCCTGACCCGCAAGCTCAAGGAACTCGACATTCCCTGAGTCTGCGGGAAAAACGATTACCATCACGCCTTGAGGGAAAGCCTGACCAATCAGACCCCGTTTGCCTGCAAACGGGGTATCTTTTTCAAGATCCCCGCCTAGAATGACAGGCTTTCCAACCCGACTCGCAGAAGGCGCCACCATGATTGACAGATCCCTCCCCCTGACCGACCTGCACCGCCATCTGGATGGCAACATCCGTCCGCAGACCATTCTCGAGCTGGGTCGCCTGCACAACATCCAGCTGCCGGCCGATGAGCTGGAAGCCCTGCGCCCTCACGTGCAGATCGTCGAGAACGAGCCGAGTCTGGTGGCCTTCCTGAAGAAGCTGGATTGGGGCGTGGCCGTGCTGGCCGATTACGATGCCTGCCGCCGGGTCGCCTACGAGAACGTGGAAGATCTGCTGCGTGCCGGCATCGATTATGCTGAGCTGCGCTTCAGCCCCGCCTACATGGCGATGGCCCACAAGCTGCACCCGCAGGGCGTGGTGGAAGCCATCATAGACGGAGTGGCCGCCGGCAGCCGCGACTTCGGCATCAAGACCAACCTCATCGGCATCATGAGCCGCACCTTCGGCACCGAACAGTGCAGTCAGGAGCTGGCTGCCTGTCTGGCCCACCGCGACAAGCTGGTCGCCATCGATCTGGCCGGTGACGAGCTGGGCTTCCCGGGCACACTCTTCACCGAACATTTTCGCAAGGTGCGGGATGCGGGCATGCGGGTGACAGTGCACGCCGGTGAAGCGGCGGGCCCCGAAAGCATGTGGCAGGCCATTCGCGATCTCGGCGCCGAGCGCATCGGCCACGGCGTCAAGGCCATCCAGGATCCGGCCCTGATGGCCTATCTGGCGGAGCACCGCATCGGCATCGAGTCCTGCCTCACCTCCAACATCCAGACCACCACGGTCGCCAGCCTGACCGAGCACCCGATCCGCCAGTTCCTGGCCGCCGGCGTGCTGGCCTGCCTCAACACCGACGATCCCGCAGTGGAAGGCATCGACCTGCCCCACGAATACGAGGTGGCCGCCCCGGCCGCCGGCATGACGGCGAGCGAGATCCGCACCGCCCAGCAGAACGGCCTGACCCTGGCCTTCCTGAGCGATGGCGAGAAGGCCGAACTGAGCGCCCGCGCGGCTCAACGCTGAGTGCAGGCAAGTCCAATAAAAAAACCGCCGAAAGGCGGTTTTTTTATGTAGAGAACCTGGCCGAGGGCTCAGATCACCCGGGAGAACTGCTGCTGGCGCGCCTTGCTGCGCAGGTAGACGTCGAAGCACATGCAGATGTTGCGAATGAGCAGCTGACCGGTGGAGACCACCTCAAGGCCGTCATCTGTCAGGCGCACCAGACTATCGTCGATGAAGGTCTGCAGCAGTTTGAGATCCTCGGCGAAGTACTCCCGGAAGACCAGGCCATGGGCCTGCTCGACGGCGGCGAAGTTCAGGGAGAAGTCGCAGATGAGGCGCTTGATCACCTCGCGGCGGATCAGGTCGTCCCGGTTGAGGGAACACCCCTTCCACTGGGCGTGGCCGAGCGTCTCCACCTGGGCGTAATAGGTTTTGAGGTCCTTCTGATTCTGGGAATAGGCATCTCCCATCATGCTGATGGAAGAGACCCCCAGCCCCAGCAGATCGCAATCCCCCTGGGTGGTGTAGCCCTGGAAGTTGCGGTGCAGCTTGCCCTCGCGCTGGGCCACCGCCAGCTCGTCATCTGGCTTGGCGAAGTGATCCATGCCGATGAACTGATAACCCTGACCGGTGAGGAAGGCGATGGTGTCCTGCAGCATGGCCAGCTTCTCCCGGGGGGCCGGCATGTCCTCCTCCTTCAGCTTGTGCTGGGCGGCGAAGCGGCTCGGCAGATGGGCATAGTTGAAGATGGAGAGGCGGGCCGGATCCGTCTTGAGCACTTCCTCCAGGGTGTGGTGGAAGCTCTCCCGGTTCTGGTGCGGCAGGCCGTAGATGAGATCCAGGTTGGTGGAGCGGAACCCCAATGCCCGGGCGCGCTCCAGCATGGCGCGGATAAAGTCGTTGTCCTGCTCCCGGTTGACCGCGACCTGCACCGCCTTGTTGAAATCCTGCACGCCGAGGCTGATGCGGTTGAAACCCAGCTCCCGCAGCACGTCCAGCATGGAGAGTTCGATCTCGCGCGGGTCCACCTCTATGCTGATCTCCCCCTCCTCGGCGAAGTGGAAGTGCTCCCGCAAGATGGCCATCAGGCGACGGGTCTGCCCCTCGCTCAGATAGGTGGGGGTGCCGCCACCCCAGTGCAGCTGGGTCACCAGCCGGTTCTTGAACAGGGGGGCTTGCGCCTTGATCTCCTGCTCGAGGTAATCGAGGTATTGATCGGCCTTGTGCTGGTGACGGGTGATCACCTTGTTGCAGCCGCAGTAGTAGCAGAGCTTGTGGCAGAAGGGGATATGCACGTAGAGCGACAGATTACGCGCCGGATACTGGCCCGCGGCCTGGACGAAGTCCGGATAACCGAAGCCCTCGTTGAACTCCAGCGCGGTGGGATAGGAGGTGTAACGCGGGCCGCTGTAGTTATATTTCTCGATCAGGGCCTGATCCCACACAATCTGTTCTGCTTGCACGCTTGCTTCCTCTTTCTTTGTTATCCAGGGCTCACCGGCTTAGCTGAAAGTCCTTCAGTCGGGCGACATCCTTGAGGATCTGCGCCTCCAGCTCGGCCTCGTAGCCGCTGCGCTCGAGATCCATCTTCATCACTTCGTTGCGCTTGAGGGCTCGCCTCGCCTCGTGAGTCGGCATCTCCTTCACCTTCTCGTAGAGGCCATAGAGACCGGGGAATTCACTGGCGAAGGCCCGTCCACCCTTGATCTGCAAGGCGTCCAGCAGGTTGGTCAGCCGGATGGCCCCCTCCGAGTAGTCGCACTGACCATCCCGTACCGCATGGGCGATCACCCTGACGCTGTCGAGGATGCGCTCGTTGCGGGCCGTGATGGCCTGCCGCTGCATGTCGTGCTGACGCTTGAGACGCGCCAGCAGGGTGCCGGCATAGACAGCCAGCCCCAGCAAGACAAGGCCCCCCAACAGGGCGGCCAGCATCCATCCACTCATCACTTCTTCTTCGGCTCTGGCTTGGGTTCGGGCTGATAGTCAACCTGGCTGAAACGCTCCCACAGCTCCTCCTCGGAGGCTGGCTGTCTCGGCTCTTCATACTCGACCTCGTCAAAATCACCGTCGTCATCTTCGTCGGTGTCTATGATGCCGAGCTCGTCCATCAGCTCCTGATAGCGATCGACGCGCTGATCGACCCAGGCCTGCTCGGCCGCTTCCAGGGTTTCACCGGCATCCAGTCGATCCAGCAGATCGTTCAGGCGATCATCATTCTCGATGGAGGCCAGCTCCTGCTCGGGCGTCATCACCAACTTCTTCTCTTTTTGCGGCTTGGGCGCCACCGGCTTGCTCTGCTTCTCTTCCACGATCAGCACGACCGGCTTGCGGGAGCCGATGCGCGGATCCTTGGCCTGCTTGCCACTGCCGCCCTTCTTGCCCTGCTCGACCTGCTGACGGGAGCCCGCCTTCAAGCCCTTGCGCTTGGCGGCGCGTTTGCGCTCGCGACCTTCCAGGGCACTGGCATCTGATTCTTTGCGCTTGCCGGTAGGCTTGCGGGTGGGTTGTTTGGCCGACATGAATGACTCCGACAAATAACTGGATTGAAACCCCCGGGATTGTTTCGTCCGGGGAGGATGCTGAAGCGGGGAACAGTAAATCTGGAACAAGAGTGGGATCCCGCACCAATTCGACCATATTCGGTCGCTGAACACCGCAGGATCGGCATCCTCTGGGCATGTTGCTGGTATTTTGACACAGAATGCCTTGGCGGGTTAATGACCCAGCAGAAAAAAGGCAGCCGAAGCTGCCTTGATCCTGTCATGCGAGTCCCATTCCCTGGCTGCAAATCGCCTTATCCCTGGGCGTACCTCTGCGCATCATGTCGTTAGGTCTTCCTGACCCTTGTTGCTCGATCCTGAATGTGCGTGTGCTTGTCTGACCCATGCGGACAACATCCGGTCGTCTTTCTGGGGTGGTTGCCTCCCGCAGCCCCGCTCATCCCTGGCGGTCACCATCCTGGTCTCTGACTCTCCTGCTCATTACTTGCCTGCTGAGCCGACTCCCTGTCCAACCCGGACGCCAACAGCTCGCCCGGTCGTTCCATGGGCTCACTGTAACAATTTCGCTGCGTGGCTCAATCCACCCGGCATGCTTTCAAACGAAGATAAGTGGTCATCTCATTTTTAACATATTGAAAGTTATAGCTTCTGCGTCGAAGGCCGAACACTGTTTCAGCCCCGACCGAACTCGGAAATGGGGGATCTCTTACAACAATGCAGGGCATTTGCAGACATGGCACCGGAAGCCCCAAAAGAGAACAGGGAACCTTGATAGTTCCCTGTTATGTTCAACAAGCTAGATTCAGGACCTTATCAGTGCAGACCCGCCACGTATCTGGAGAGCGCCTCGATGTCCTGATCCGTCAGCTTCTTGGCCACATCCCGCATCATGCCATTGGGGTCATTGTCACGGGCTGCCGCACGGAAGGCGGTGAGCTGCGCCTTGATATACGCAGGGTGCTGCCCCGACAAGCTGGGATACTTGGCCTGCTCGACGCCGGAACCGCGCGGACCATGGCAGGCGGTACAAGCGGCCAGACCACGTCCCATGTCGCCTCCCATATAGAGCGCCTTGCCTGCGGCAACCACGTCATCGGGCACGGCAACCGGAGTCACCTTCTGGCTGGAGAAGTAGGCGGCCAGGTCGTCCATATCCTGATCGGACAGAGGCAACGCCATGGGTCCCATGATGGGAGCAACCCGACCAGTTTGGCCAGAAGCTGCAGCCTTCAGTTCAACTAATTGTTTTTTGATATATGATGCGTGCTGACCAGCAATCTTGGGATACATGTCGACTGGGCTGTTGCCGTCCGGTCCATGACAGGCCGCACAGACGGCAGCCTTGGTTTGTCCCGCAGCGGCATCGCCCTTGGCTTGTGCCATCCCAGTTACGCCAACCATCAGAGCAAGTGTAATGACTAGGTTCTTCATGGCGTTCCAACTTTCTCGTTATTAGGCTTCCAGATCCCATGCCGCCGAAGGCATGTTAAAATAAACGCGTTTAAGCGACGCCATTTTACACGATTTCACAAAAAAGTAACTCTATAACCCTCTATCTCTATGGGGAATTTACGTTGGATACACAAACTCTGAATTTCAATAAGGTGCATTTTGTGACCAGCGCACCCGACATCCGCCACCTGCCAAATGATGGGGGTGTCGAGATTGCGTTTGCCGGGCGTTCCAACGCCGGTAAATCATCTGCATTGAATACCTTGACCAAACACAAGAACCTGGCACGGACCAGTAAGACACCGGGTCGTACCCAGCTGATCAACCTGTTTGAACTGGAGCCGGGCAAGCGCCTGGTCGACTTGCCGGGCTACGGTTATGCGCAGGTTCCACTGGAAATGAAGCTCAAGTGGCAAAAGTCACTGGCTGAATACCTGCAGCGCCGCGAATCCTTGAAAGGTCTGGTGATCCTGATGGACATTCGCCATCCGCTCAAAGAGACCGACATGAACATGCTGGAGTGGAGCTCACACCGCGAACTGCCTGTGATGCTGCTGCTGACCAAGGCAGACAAACTGAGCCCGGGTCCCCGCAACAACCAGGTGATCAAGGTGCGCCAGGCAGTAGCCGAGCTGGGTCCGCAGATCCAGGTTGAAGCCTTCTCCTCCCTCAACAACATAGGCGTCGAGAAGCTGGCCCAGACCCTGAGCGGCTGGTATCTGTCCAATGCCGAGGCAACTCCAACCGACACAGAAGAAGACCACCAGATCGAGGAGTAAATCGCTCCTCTTCTTGCTGCAATGAGCGGAGTTGGCCCTCCGCTGATTGAAAGACTTTCAGTTTTCCCCTGCCCGGGCCAGTCCCCACTCCCCCTTCTGTTACAACTCATCCCTATTTCTTATAATTCTTTATAATCATAGAGATAGAACGTTAGGATGTTGTGAAAATTAACTTGCCCCCTCTTTGACACCGTTTTCATCTCTCCCACCAGACAAGCCGGGAATAATGCCGAACATCAACGAAACTGAAAGTTTATTACAACAAGGGGATAGGAAGGGATAAAAATGAGGCCAGTCTCGCTATCGCGGACCGGCCTGAAGAAATGAGTTCAAAAAATTGGGAAAAAGCGAGTTCTCGAGAACAAAGACGATTGGTTTTCCTCAAGAAACATCCCTATTCTAACAAAAGATCGCCCAATTTAAAGCATTTACTCTAAACTATTCGCATAAAAAAACACCCCGACGATGACTCATCGGGGCTGCTATTCAGCCACATTCAATTACGTGAAATAAAAGGTCTGAAAGATAGAACATCTTACCTCTGTACCCTACGCTGATAACTGTACAGCAAAGCAGCAGAAAGTGAAAGTAATTTATGTAATTTAGTTTCACTCAGGATGGATGATGGAAATTTCTATGTTTTTCAAAAAGATAAAAAAAATCCCCAGTATAAATACCGGGGAGTTATAAAGGTGACTAGCTAGCACTTTCTCAACTATCTAGTTAGTCAGCACCATTTCGCACAAGTTCCGCTGCTTTGAGAAAAAACTTGATAAACGCGAACAACGCGAGCTTAAAAACACCGTAACATATTGTTATTTATCGATTTAAATCCCATTTCAACATGGTGCCAATTTCACTCTCCTACCCGAGGGGAGCACTTTCCCCGAGGACGAGAGAGGTTCTGCCCAGATACCAGAGGGTGAGGTTGCCAGAGCCCGTCTGCGGGACTGCACATTCGCGGTTGTGCCACTCCCAGCCCAAACCTACTTACAAGGTGCCCAGGTTGCGCTTCAGCTCTCTCAACACCTGCTTGGTGCCAGGCCGGATGCCGCGCCACACGGTAAAGGCTTCGGCAGCCTGTTCCACCAGCATGCCGAGCCCATCCATGGTCTGACGGGCACCATGCTGCTTGGCCCAGCCAATGAAGGCCGTGTCCGTCGCACCGTACATCATGTCGTAAATGGCGATATCGGCGTGGATCAGGGCAGGCGCCAGCGGCGGCAGCTCCCCTTGCAGACTGGCGGAAGTGGAATTGATGATTAGATCGAACGGTCCCGCCAACTGCTCGTAAGTCTTGGCACTGAGCGCACCCAGATCCTGAAATTCGGCAGCCAGCTGCTGCGCTTTTCCATGAGTTCGGTTGGCGATGACCAGCTCGCCCGGCTTCTCCGCCAGCAGCGGCGCCAGCGCACCGCGAGCCGCCCCACCGGCCCCCAGCAACAGAACCCGGCTGCCTGCCAGCGTCACCCCATGGGACTTGAGATCGGCTACCAGCCCGGCGCCATCGGTGTTGTCCCCCAGCAGCACGCCATCATCCGTCAGCTTGATGGTATTGACCGCGCCTGCCCGCTTGGCCCTTGGACTCAGTCGATCGACCAGGGCGAATGCCTGCTCCTTGAAAGGCACTGTGACATTGCACCCCTTGCCTCCCTGGGCAAAGAAGCTGCGCAGGGTAGCTGCAAACTCGTCGACGGCGGGCTCGGCCAGCCCATACTCCAGCTCTTGCTGGGTCTGTCTGGCGAACAGGGTATGAATGAAGGGGGACTTGCTGTGGCGCACCGGGTGGCCAAAAACCAGATAACGATCCATCAAAGAGTTCCATCAGAGGGTGATCACCCGATTTAACGGGTTTTCTCAGTCGGGAACAAGCCGAATATCGGCCAGTAAAAAGGGGCCCGTCATGGCCCCTCGAGTCACAGCCACTCTCGTGGCGTGAGGTAGTCGGTATAGAGCAAGGCCTCGGGGCTGCCCGCCTCCGGCTGCCAGTCGTACTCCCAGCGAGCCAGGGGGGGCATCGACATCAGGATCGACTCGGTACGCCCGCCAGTCTGCAACCCAAACAGGGTGCCCCTGTCATACACCAGATTGAACTCCACATAACGGCCGCGACGATAGAGCTGGAACGCCCGCTCCCGCTCGCCATAGGGCAGCACCTTGCGTCGCTCGACGATGGGCAGATAGGCATCGAGATAACCCCGACCTACCGCCTGCATGAAGGCGAAGCAGTCTGCAAAGGGCCAGCGGTTCAGATCATCGAAGAAGAGGCCACCCACACCCCGGGTCTCGTTGCGATGCTTGAGGAAGAAGTAGCGATCGCACCAGGATTTGAACTCGGGGTAGATCTGGTCGCCAAAAGGCTGGCAGAGATCACAGGAGACCTGGTGCCAGTGCTGCACATCCTCGGCAAACGGATAGAAGGGCGTCAAATCGAAACCGCCGCCAAACCACCAGATGGGCGCCTCGCCCTCTTTCTCGGCGATGAAGAAACGGACGTTGGCATGGCTGGTCGGCACATAGGGGTTGTGCGGATGGATCACCAGCGAGACCCCCATGGCCTCGAACTTGCGGCCGGCCAGTTCGGGGCGGTGAGCGGTCGCCGACGCCGGCATGGCATCGCCATAGACATGGGAGAAGTTGACCCCGCCCTGCTCGATCACAGCGCCATGGCGCAGCACCCGGGTACGGCCTCCACCACCGCCTTCGCGGCGCCAGGCATCCTCCACGAAGTGTCCGGCGCCGTCAGCCTGCTCCAGTCCCCGACAGATCTCGTCCTGCAACTGCAGCAGGAAGGCCTTGACCTGGGCCACATCCGGTTTGCTCATCTTGTCTCCAGTCAGGCAGGCTCTTGATCGTCCCGTCCATTTTATATTGTGGTGTCACGCCATGAGCACATCGCCCGTCATGACTGCAAATCAGGCACTTGCCGCCCCTCAGGAGGGACGAATGATGGCGCCGGTACGGGCGTCCTTGATCTCGGATGGATTGGCTTGTCCCCCGACTTCGCCGGGCAGGACATAAGCCAGCTGGCTTGCCAGCAGCTCACCTATCTCGGCCACCCGACGGGCAGGCTCCTCGCCGGTCAGGTTGGCACTGGTCGAGACCAGAGGTTTGCCAAAGGCGCGGCACAGGGCCTGCACCTGAGGATGGGCCGTGACGCGCACCGCCAGGGTATCGAACTGTCCGGTCAGCCAGGCTGGCGTGGTCGCACGGGCAGGCATGATCCAGGTGAAGGGGCCGGGCCAGCTCGCCTGCACGCGCGCAAGCTGCTCGCTGCTGAGCTGGCTCAGGTCGATGTAATCCTGCAGTTGGGCCAGATCGGCGGCGATCAGGATCAGGCCCTTCTCCACCGGACGCTGCTTGATGGCCAGCAGGCGCTGAACCGCGGCCTCGGAGTCGGGATCACATCCCAGGCCAAAGACGGCCTCGGTGGCATAGGCGATCACCCCTTCGCTGTGCAGGGCGGCGATCGCTTGTTCAAATTCGTTTGGCATAGAAAAAATGCGACAGCCGGGCTGCCACCTCTCATCACTGGGTTGTAAGTTGAACCGACATGAGGGACCTTGGTGCCCTCACCTCTTCAGTACATTCGGACGTTTGACCCGCCAGAGCGCCGGCTCATCATAGGCCAGTGCAGCGCCTGCGATGCCGGGCAGGTCAAGAGGCTGGCGGCGCGGCGACATCGGGATCGGCGCCCAACGGCACGGCCATAAAGGGGCGGTTCACGGCAAGGTGATAAATCCAGATGAAACACTCCCTTGCCAGCAAGCTGCCAGCGGGCTTATGGCGGCAGGATTATACCCGCTCAATCTGATGACAGCATTTCTTTTGCGGGCAGACCCAGCGCAGACTCCCTCTCACTTTCTTCTCGATCATGATGCCCCAGCCACACTCGGGGCAGGGCATGGGAACAGGCTTGTCATTCACCACGTACTTGCAGTGAGGATAGGCATCACAGGAGTAAAACTGTTTGCCATAGCGGGAGGTGCGGCTCACCAGATGGCCCTTGCCGCACTCCGGGCAGAGGATCTGGGTATCATCGCTCTCCTGCAGGGACTCGATATGCTGGCAGGCCGGATACTGGGTACAGCCCACGAACAGACCGTAGCGCCCCTTCTTGATCGCCAGCGGCTGGCCACAATCGGGGCAGGCCGATCCTTCGAGCACCTTTTCGATGTCGCGGCCGGAGGGCGTCAGGGAACGAATGTAATCACAGGAGGGGTAGGCCGAACAGCCCAGGAAGGGGCCATGCTTGCCCTGACGGATCACCAGCTCGGCACCACACTGCGGGCACGGCTCGCGCTCGAATGCATGTTCGTGGGCAGAAAAGAGGTGATGATCGATTTTTGACATGGGCCGCGCCTTGGAATCCAGATGGCCTGAATTCTACCAGCGCGGCACCGGACTGTCAGTGAATGACACCGTCTGACTCGTCAAACACCAGCTCCTCCATCTGCTGGTAGGCATTCTCACTGCCCGGGACGTTGAACAGCACCATCATGACGACCCACTTCAGGTCATCCAGCTCGATATCCGGCTTGTCCAGCTCCAGCAAGCGCTCGATACAGATCTCGCGGGTTTCGGCGTTGAGCACCTGGGCCTGTTCCAGGAACAGCAGGAAACCACGGCACTCTGTGCTGAGGCGAGCCAGCTCTTGCGGGGCGTAGATCCGCATCGAACCTTGCGCGCTGGCGGTGACATACACCTCCCGCTCGCTGTCATGCAGATTGGCCAGTCGTTCCAGCCAGTTGAGCGCCTTCTCAATCTCGTCCTGATTGAATCCAGCCCGGCTAAGTTCGTCGGTGAGTTCATCCTGCTCGACCATCACATCTGCATCGCTGTGGATGTAGGTCTCGAAAAGGTACATCAATACATCAAACATGATTCGCCCTCCTCGCTCTGACGTATCCACCGGCTACCGCCATCACTGCACCGGCCAGCTCCAGCTCTACCAACCTGCCCAATACCACTTCGACAGGAAGCTGGGCCCGCTCGGCAACGGTATCCACGCTCGTGGTCTCATAATCTACGTTATCCAACAAATCGGCATAAGGCAATTCGCTATTATGCAATGGCTCGGGAGAAGGGTTCGCCAGCCTCTTTAATGGCACAAGGGCAGGCAGCTCTTCCATGACATCTGCCGCATTCAATACCAGCTTGGCCCCTTGCTGAAGCAGGCGATTGCACCCCGCAGCCTGGGTATTTTGCGGCGCACCTGGGACGGCAAAGACCTCTCGGCCCTGCTCCAGCGCGTAGCGGGCTGTGATGAGTGAGCCGCTCTGCTCGGCCGCCTCCACCACCAGGGTGCCCAGCGACAGGCCGCTGATGATGCGATTGCGGCGAGGGAAATGTTCCGCCAGCGGTCCCTGGTCCGGCGCCAGCTCGGAGACAAGCAGACCGCCGTGCTCGAGGATCTGCATCGCCAGGCCCTGATGGCGCTTTGGATAGAGGCACTCAAGCCCGGAGCCCAACACCGCCAGCGTCACACCGCCCGATGCCAGGGCCTGCTGGTGACAGATGCCATCGATGCCCAGCGCCAATCCGGAGGTGATCGCCAGGCCGCACTCCACCAGCTCGGCACACAAACGGGCGGCGTTGTCCTTGCCTGCATAGGTGGGGTGACGAGTTCCCACCATCGCCAGCTGTGGCAGGGAAAGGGCTGCGAGATCCCCGCGGCAATAGAGCAGCAAGGGGGCGGCGGGGCTCTCTTTGAGCAAGGCAGGATAGGCGGGGTCATCGAGACAGAGGAGGTGATTGCTAGGCGCTTCGGCCCAGCTCAGCCCCTGATCCACAACCGGCAGGGGCCATCTCATCTGCTGAATTTGGGCGCTCTGCAGACCAAGCGATCGCAGGGTGCCATCGTCTGAGTCAAACAGAGCGGTGATGTCGCCACCAAAATGGGCCAGCAGGCGCGCGGCTGTGACCGGGCCTATGCCGGTCACCGCATCCAGCGTCAGCCACAGCGACAGCCGCCCGAGTGGAAGTGGCACGTCAGAAGTTACTGACCTGATAACCCGAGCTGACCAGGTCCTGGCTCTGCAGGATGAGGCCATAACTCAGCTTGTCATACACCTTGAACAGCATGACCCTGGCAACCGCTTCGGCGGGCAGGGACGACTTGCCAGCAGAGTGAAATGCCTTGTCATAGACGGATGCATATTCCCGATACGAGACCTTGCCATTCTTGTCCACCATATCGGCACCCGGACGCAGGATCTCGAGCACATCGCCTGGCGCAATCTGATCCCGCTGCCCCTTGTTGATGAGGACAACGTCGAACTTGCCTCCTCCGCGCACCTTGGTCGGCAGCTCTATCACATAACCGGGGGAAATCACCGGCGCCGCCTTTGGCATGAAGACGGCAGAGAGGCTCTCCTGCGGTGGCAACGGGATGACCTTGTCTCCCTGAAACACCTCGCGCCGGCTGTGCGTCAGCGTGACTCTGGTGCTGTCGTTGGCCTGGCGATCCTCCGCCCGCACAGTGCCGACAAAAATCGCCTCCTGGCCGAGTTGCTCACCGGTCAGCTTGTCCTTGTAAGTCACCCCGGGGCGATAGAGGCCGTAACTCTGACCCGGATTCAGCGCCCCATGTACATAGAGGGTGTCCCCCTCCAGCATGCCGATATGCTTGTCATTATTGCCAAGCACATAGGGCAGCTCCTTGCTCTGCTGGCTGTCGGCCAGAATGTGATCGGTTTGCAGGAAGGGTACTATCTCGCTGAGGGGCAGGGTCGGAATGGGATTGGCCTTGTTCTCGTAGCGATTCTTGGGAGACAGGTGAATAACCTGCTTGCCGCCCTGACTGGCCTTGCCCAGACGCGGCTCGCCGTTGACCCAGCTCAGGTGCAGCACGTCGCCTGGGTAAATCCAGTGTGGATTGGCAATCTGGGGATTGATGTTCCAGAGACGTGGCCAGAGCCAGGGTTCGGCCAGATACTGGCCCGAGATATCCCAGAGGGTATCCCCCTTCTGCACCACATAACTCTCGGGATAGCCGGATTTCAGCGTCAACTGCTGTGCCATGGCACCATTGGCCAGGGCTGTCGCCAGACAGGCGAGGATGATTTGCTTCAGATGCATAACACTCCCTGTTACTTCTGCACGCAAAGTGTTGCTGTTTTTTGTCGACGTAAATGACTAGAATTACGTCAATATTGACTGCGTTTACATGAAACTAAAGAAAAAACTATGGCCATTCTAGATGTATTGCGTTTCCCCGATGAGCGCCTGCGCACAGTCGCAGCCCCTGTCGAGACCATTACACCCGAGTTACAACAGATTGTAGATGATATGTTCGAAACCATGTACGCGGAGGAAGGCATAGGCCTGGCCGCGACTCAGGTCGACGTTCATCAGCGCATCATCGTCATCGACGTCTCTGAAGACCGTGAAGATCAGCTGGTGCTGATCAACCCGGAAATCCTGGAGCAATCAGGCAGCACCGGTATCGAAGAGGGTTGCCTCTCGGTCCCCGGCAGCCGCGCCCTGGTGCCGCGCGCCGAGTGGGTCAAGGTCCGGGCGCTGGATCGCCACGGCAAGCCATTCGAGCTGGAGGCGGACGATCTGCTCGCTATCTGCATACAGCATGAGATGGATCATCTGGTCGGCAAGCTGTTTGTGGATTACTTGTCCCCGCTCAAGCGCCAGCGCATCCGTCAGAAGCTGGAAAAGATGGCCCGCGAAGATCGCAAAGTCCTCTGAGGATCTGCCCCATTGAACAAGCTGAAACTGATTTTTGCCGGTACCCCCGACTTCGCCGCCCGTCACCTGGCGGCGTTGTTGTCTTCCGACCATGAGGTCGTCGCCGTTTACACCCAGCCCGACAAGCCCGCGGGCCGCGGCCAGAAACTGACCGCCAGCCCGGTCAAGGAGCTGGCGCTGGCCCACGATCTGCCGATCTACCAGCCCGCGTCCCTGCGCAATGAAGAGGCCCAGGCCGAGCTGGCCGCCCTTGGCGCCGATCTCATGGTGGTGGTGGCCTACGGCCTGATCCTGCCCAAGGCGGTGCTCGACACCCCGCGGCTTGGCTGCCTCAACGTGCACGGCTCCCTGCTGCCCCGCTGGCGCGGTGCCGCCCCCATCCAGCGCGCCATCTGGGCGGGGGATGCCGAAACCGGCGTCACCATCATGCAGATGGATGTGGGGCTGGATACCGGCGCCATGATCCGCAAGGTGAGCTGCCCCATCGCCAGTGACGAGACCTCCGCCAGCCTCTATGACAAGCTGGCCGAGCTGGGCCCGCAGGCGCTGGTCGACACCCTTGATGCCATGGCCGCCGGTGACACAGCGGCCGAGGTGCAGGACGATGCGCTGGCCAACTATGCCCAGAAGCTCTCCAAGGAAGAGGCGCGCATCGACTGGTCCATGGAGGCCGTCGCCATCGAGCGCTGCATCCGTGCCTTCAATCCCTGGCCCATCAGCTGGTTCGAGGTCGCGGAGCAGACCATCAAGGTGTGGCAGGCCGAGGTCATCGACAGCGACCATGGCCAGAGCGCCGGTACCCTGCTCAAGGCCGACAAGCAGGGGATCGACGTCGCCACCGGCAAGGGGGTGCTACGTCTGCTGACCCTGCAACCGCCCGGCAAGAAGGCCATGTCCGTCCCGGATCTGCTCAACTCTCGCCGCGACTGGTTTGAACCCGGCACGCAATTGCATTGAACTGGATTGAATTGACACAAGCGGGGCCCAGGCCCCGACTTGCGCATCTAAGGTAACTCTATGAAAACACGTGCACAGGCCGCTCTCGTTATTCAACAGGTGCTGGATCAGGGCCAATCCCTCTCCGCTGTTCTGCCTGCTGCCCAGGAGAAGGTGGCGCCTCGCGATCGCGCCCTCCTGCAAGAACTCTGCTACGGCACCCTGCGCTGGCTGCCCCGTCTCGACGCGGCGGTGAGCGAGATGATGGACAAGCCGCTCAAGAACAAGAGCCGCATCTTCCACTATCTGATCCTGGTCGGTCTCTATCAGCTCATCTACACCCGCATTCCGGCGCATGCCGCCGTGGCCGAGACCGTCAATGCCGTCAAGCTGCTCAAGGGCACCTCACTGCGCGGCCTCATCAACGGCGTGCTGCGCAACTTCCAGCGCAGCGCCGAAGTCATACTGCTGCGCATCGATCGGGTGCCCAGCATCCGCCTCGGTCACCCCGAGTGGCTCACCAAGCGTCTGCGCCAGGCCTATCCCGAAGATTGGGAGTTCATCATGGAGGCCAACAACCAGCGCCCCCCCATGTGGATCCGCAACAACAGCCAGCGCCAGAGCCGCGAGCAGATGCTGGCCCGCATGGCCGAAGTGGGTATCAATGCGGTGGCCGGCGAAGAGGGTGAGGATTGCATCCTGCTGGAGCGCCCTTGCGACGTGACCAAGCTGCCCGGCTTCGAAACCGGTGACTGCTCGGTGCAGGACTGTGCCGCCCAGCAGGCCGCACGCCTGCTCGATCCCCAGCCGGGTGACTGGGTGCTGGACGCCTGCGCCGCCCCCGGCGGCAAGACCGCCCACCTGCTGGAGCTGCAGCCCGCCCTCGCCGGTGTGGTGGCCGTGGATGCCGACGAGAACCGCCTCACCCGGGTGCAGGAGAACCTGGATCGCATCGGCCTCACCGCCCGGGTGATCCACGGGGATGCCAGCACCCCGGATCTGTGGTGGCCAGAGGGCCAGTTCGACCGCATCCTGCTGGACGCCCCCTGCTCAGCCACCGGCGTCATCCGCCGCCATCCGGACATCAAGTGGCTTCGCCGGGATCAGGACATCCGTGAGCTGGCCGAGCTGCAGCGCCGCATTCTGAACGCCCTCTGGGCGAAGCTGAAGAGCGGCGGCACCCTGCTCTATGCCACCTGCTCGGTGCTGCCGGAAGAGAACCGTGACCAGATCCGCGCCTTCCTGGCTGACACCAAGGATGCCCGTCTGGTGCCGCTGCACCAGCAGGACACCCCGGATTGCCCGGGTCGCCAGTTCCTGCCCGGCGAGGCGGAGATGGACGGCTTCTATTATGCCAAGCTGATCAAGCTGTAGGCCGTGCAGTCGGATGCCGAGTCCGGGCGACAGGCTGGCTTGCCTCGTTTCGAAGCAACAATCTTGAGTAAGATGTCCATATGAAAATCATCATTCTGGGTGCGGGTCAGGTGGGTGGCACCCTGGCGGAAAACCTCGCCGGCGAGAACAACGACATCACCATAGTCGACACCGACAGCGACCGCCTGCGGGAGCTGCAGGACAAGTTCGACCTGCGGGTGGTGAACGGCCACGGCGCCCACCCCAGGGTGCTGCGGGAGGCGGGAGCCCAGGATGCGGACATGCTGGTCGCGGTCACCAACAGTGACGAGACCAACATGATCGCCTGTCAGGTGGCCTACTCCCTGTTCAACACCCCGAACAAGGTGGCGCGGATCCGCTCCCCCGCCTATCTGGTGGAGCGGGATCGCCTGTTCCTGCCGGAATCCGTGCCTGTGGATCACCTGATCGCCCCCGAACAGCTGGTGACCGACTATGTGCGTCGTCTCATCGAGTATCCGGGTGCACTGCAGGTGGTTGATTTTGCAGGTGGCAAGGTGGGCCTGGTGGCGGTCAAGGCTTACTACGGCGGCCCCCTGGTGGGCAATGCCCTCTCCACCCTGCGGGATCACATGCCGAACATCGAGACCCGGGTAGCCGCCATCTTCCGCCAGGGTCGCTCCATCCGCCCGCAAGGCACCACCATCATAGAGGCGGATGACGAGGTGTTCTTCGTCGCCGCCGCCGGCCACATCCGGGCCGTGATGTCGGAGCTGCAACGCCTGGAGAGTCCCTATCGCCGCATCATGATAGTCGGGGGCGGCAACATAGGTGCCGGTCTCGCCCGCCAGCTGGAGAAGCGCTACAGCGTGAAGCTGATCGAGCGCAACCAGAAGCGGGCGGAGCAGCTCTCGGAGAACCTGGAACACACCATAGTCTTCTGCGGCGACGCGGCGGATCAGGAGCTGCTGGCGGAGGAGCACATCGATCAGATCGACGTCTTCATCGCGGTGACCAACGAGGACGAGGCCAACATCATGTCGGCCCTGCTCGCCAAGAAGATGGGTGCCAAGAAGACAATGGTGCTGATCCAGCGCGGGGCCTATGTGGATCTGGTGCAAGGCGGCTCCATCGACATCGCCATCTCGCCCCAGCAGGCCACCATCTCGGCCCTGCTGACCCATGTGCGCCGTGCCGACATCGCCAACGTCTACAGCCTGCGCCGCGGCGCCGCCGAAGCCATCGAGGCCATCGCCCACGGTGACGAGAACACCTCCAAGGTGGTGGGCAAGACGGTGGGCGAGCTCAAGCTGCCGCCGGGCACCACGATCGGCGCCGTGGTCCGGGGGGATGAGGTGCTGATCGCCCACGATCGCACCCAGATCCAGCAGGATGACCATGTGGTGATGTTCCTGGTGGACAAGAAGTACATCCCGGAAGTGGAACGCCTGTTCCAGCCCAGCCCTTTCTTCCTGTAAGCACCCCATGCAACAGGCTGCGACATTCAGACCCGGACACTTCCCAGAGGGAAGGTCCGGGTCTTTTTTCAATCAACGACCAGGTTATCTTGCATGATCAAGCTGCGTCCCATCGTCTTCACCCTCGGGCTGGTGCTCTCCAAACTGGCCCTCTTCATGTGGCTGCCCACCCTGCTGGCGCTGCTCACCGGCTCCGAGGGTTTCGTCGAGTTTCTCAAGTCCGTGCTCATCACCCACGGTGCCGCCCTGCTCTGCCTGCACTACGGGCGCAAGGCCGAGTTTCACCTCGGGGTAAGGGAGATGTTCCTGCTCACAACCTCGGTCTGGGTGGTGGCCTGCATCTTCGGCGCCCTGCCCTTCGTCTTTATCACCCATATCGGCTTTGCCGACGCCTACTTCGAGACAATGTCAGGGGTCACCACCACGGGATCCACAGTGCTGTCGGGGCTCGACGGCATGGCCCACAGCATCTTGCTGTGGCGCTCCATCCTGCAGTGGCTCGGGGGCGTGGGCTTCATCGTGATGGCGGTGGCCGTGCTGCCCTACCTCAACGTCGGCGGCATGAAGCTGTTCCAGACCGAGAGCTCGGATTGGTCGGACAAGAGCGCGCCCCGCGCCAAGACGGTGGCCAACAACATAGTGGTGGTCTATCTGGTGCTCTCCATGCTCTGCTTCCTCGCCTACTGGGTGAGCGGCATGACGCTGTTCGAGGCGGTCAACCACGCCATGACGACCCTCAGCACCGGGGGCTACTCCACTTCGGACCAATCCATGTCCCACTTCTCCAACGAGGCGCACTGGATCGGCACCCTCTTCATGTTCCTCGGCGGCCTGCCCTTCCTGCTCTATGTGCAGGCCCTCTCCCGCCGTGACAACAGCCTGCTCAAGGATGCCCAGGTACAGGGCTTCTTCTGGCTGGTGGTCTGGGTGACCCTCATCGTCACCTTCTATCTGTGGTTCAGGGACATCTACGGCTTTATGGATGCCCTGCGCATCAGCAGTTTCAATATTGTCTCGGTGGTTACCACCACAGGCTATGGCCTCGGCGACTTCGGTACCTGGGGCCCGCTCACCAGCATCATCTTCATGATCCTGCTGGCGCTCGGCGCCTGCTCCGGCTCCACCTCGGGCGGCCTCAAGATCTTCCGGGTGCAGGTGGCCTTCGCCCTGTTCAAGAAGCAGATGCGCCAGCTGATGCACCCCTCCGGCGTCTTCCCCCAGAAGTACAACGGCCGCCCGGTGAACGACGCCATCATCCGCTCCCTGATCTCCTTCGTGCTGGTCTACTTCGCCGTCATACTGCTGATCGCCGCCCTGCTCGCCGCCATCGGCCTGGATCCCCTGACAGCCATCTCGGGCTCCATCACCGCGGTGGCCAACGTGGGCCCGGGCATGGGCCCCGTCATCGGGCCCAGCACCAACTTCGCCAGCCTGCCGGACTCGGCCAAGTGGATACTGTCGTTCGGCATGCTGCTGGGGCGGCTCGAGATCCTGACGGTGGCGGTGATCTGCTTCCCCTCGTTCTGGCGGCAATGAGGCTGGCGTGGCGGATCACCATGACAAAAAGGGCAGCCCGCGGGCTGCCCTTTTTATCTGAGTTCGTCCGTCGCCGTTGCGTCAGTCGGCGGAGTCTTCCCGCTCCAGCGCGCGGTTGACCAGGGGCTCCGGCAGGGGCTTGGTGACCTCGACCCCCAGCTCGCGAAACCGCTCGGCCTGGGCGATCAGGTTGCCACGGCCGTTGACCAGTCGCCCCATCGCCTTGTCGTAGCTCTCCTGCGCCTTGTGCAGGCTGCCCCCCATCTGCTGCATCTCCTCCACGAACAGCCGCAGCTTCTCGTAGAGGCGACCGGCCCGCTCCGCTATCTGGCGCGAGTTCTGGTTCTGCCGCTCGTAGCGCCACAGGTTCTCTATGGTGCGCAGCGCCACCATCAGGTTGGTGGGGCTCACCAGCAGAATGTTGTGATCCAGCCCGTAACGCACCAGGGAGGGGTCGGCCTCCAGGGCGGTGAGGAAGGCAGGCTCCACCGCCACGAACATCAGCACATAATCCAGGGTGCGCACCCCGGGCAGCTGCTGGTAATCCTTGCGGCCCAGCTCGCGGATGTGGTTGCGCACCGAGGCGACGTGCTCCTTGAGCGCCACCGCCCTCTCCAGCTCGTCCCCCGCGTTGTACCAGCGCTCGTAGGCGGTCAGCGACACCTTGGCGTCTATGATGATGTCCTTGTCCTGGGGCAGGTGGACGATGACGTCGGGCTGATAGCGCTTGCCCTTGTCCACCTCGATATTGACCTGGGTGTGGTACTCGTGGCCCTCCCGCAGGCCGCACTCGGAGAGGATCCGCGCCAGCACCACCTCCCCCCAGTTGCCCTGCTGCTTGCTGTCCCCCTTGAGGGCCCGGGTCAGGGCCGCGGCCTCTTCGGTCATGCGGGCATTGAGCTCGGCGAGGCGCTCCAGCTCGAATTTGAGGCTGTGGCGCTGGGCCGTCTCCTGGGCGTGGGTCTCCCCCACCTGGCGACGAAAGCCCTCGAGCTGTTCCTTCAGGGGTGTCAGCAGCAGATCCAGGCTGTTCTGGTTCAATTCGCGGAAGTTACCTGAGTTTTGCTCGAAGATACGGTTGGCGAGGTTCTCGAACTGCTGGCTGAGGCGAGCCTCCGCCTGCTGTTGCAGCTGCAGCTTCTCGGCGCTGGCGATGCGCTCGCTGCGCAGGGTGGCTTCGGCATCCTTGAGGCGGGCGGTGAGCTTGAGCAACAGGGCCTGCTGCTGCTCCAGCTTCTGCTGGCCCAGCATTTTCTCGTCCTGCAGCTCGTCGAATCTGTCCTGCAGCGCCTGATGGCGCTCCTCAATGAGCAGTGTCTCCTCACGGGCCGTGCAACGCCCCGCCAGCCAGCCGAGGAGCAGGGCGAGCAGACCGGCCAGCAAGGCAGGCAGCCAGGTCGTCATCGGGATCATCGCCGACTCCGCCGACGCAGGAAGCGCTGGAGATCAACTCGTGCAGACAACCCTGTCATCGGCGGCTCCGCTGGCGCAGGAAGAGTTCGAGGTAACGGTTGAGCAGCAACCAGAAGAGGACATAGATGAGGTAGGCGGCCAGCACCACCCACTTGTGACTGTTGACCCCGGTGTCGAGCTCGGTGAACTCGATCTCCTTGATGTGGCAGTAGGCCCACATCAGCAGGGGGAAGATATACAGCAGAGAAGCACGCCACAGAAATAACCACATGAGTTCATCAGATCCCGCAAAAAGACCCGCCTAGCTTACACAAGGGCAACCCGGCTTGCGATCCTGGCCGGCGCTATTCTCTGGCTTGCCGGCGGAAAACTGGATAAAATTAACCCCTAATAGGTATAGGGGTGGGCATGACTCATTTTTTCTGTCGCTGGCTGACGCACGCACTGGGGGGCACCCGCAAACCGGACATGGTTTGCCACGAGGCGCGCCCGCCCTGGGCCATCGAAGAGTCGCAATTCCTCGCCCTGTGCCGCCGCTGCGGCGACTGCTTCAAGGCCTGCCCCAATGGTCTGCTCAAACCCGCCGACCAGCCCGAATATGTCGGCACCCCCATCGCCGGCACCCCAGTGCTGGATCTCGCCTGCGGCCAGTGCAGTTACTGTGGCAGCTGCGCCAGAGCCTGTCCCACCGGGGCGCTGGATCTGAGGCTCGGCCGTCAGGTACAGACCCGGGTCAGGATAGAGGCGAGCTGTCAGGCCCGTCAGGGCTTCTACTGCCTGCTGTGCGAGGATGCCTGCCCCCAGCAGGCGATCAAGGCCAGCAGCGAGGGGGTGAGCGTCAACATGGCGGCCTGCGACGGTTGCGGTGCCTGCGGCCTCGCCTGCCTGCACGGCGCCATCACCCTGATCCCCCAGCTCTGACGGCTCCGGCATTCCGACGCCCCCAGATCCGTCCCCAGCATGCATGCCAGACAGCAAAAAGGGCCCTCGGGGCCCTTTCACTGTCATGACCCTCAGGCCATGGTCAGGATATTGTCCTGCTCTATCCCCAGCAGATGGCACAGCCGGGTCGGATCCCGCACCGCATCCGCCAGCGTGTATTCCCCCAGCACCTCGAGGAAGGCGTTCATGGCGCGGCGCAAGATGCCCTGGATGCGGCAGCCGCCGGAGAGGCGGCAGTTCTCGCGCTTGCAGTCCACCGGGCAGAGCACGTGCTCCATGTCCATCACCACGTCGCGCAGGTTGATGGAGACGGCGGAGCGGCCGAGACGGATGCCGCCATGCTTACCACGTACCGTTTCGATGTACCCCTTGATGCCGAGCTGATGCACTATCTTGACCACGTGGTTGCGGGAGATGGCGAAGGTGTCGGCCACTTCCGTGATGGTCGACAGGCGATCACCGGGCTGGATGGCCAGAAAGGTCAGGGTACGCAGGGCATAGTCGGTAAATCGTGTGAGTTGCATGGTCGCACTTGCCTCTTACTACAAGCCAGAAATCAGGACGACAGCCAGTGGCCAGAGAGGTGAGACTGCACGTGCGCCCGCACAGGTGTCGCGTCTTCAGCCGGGTCGTGGAGTGACAAGGTTAAGAGCAGCTCTGGCGGGTGTCGACGAAGATGTACATAAATCGACACTTTCTTTGATTGATCGCAAACTTGCCGGCTCGGGGCGGGGTTTTGGCCATTTCCGGCGGCTAAATTCCATCGCCAGGTACGGGGCCTCAGGCCGGCGAGCGGGCCGGCGAACGGGCCGGTTCGCGGCTGTCAGTGGGGATGCTTCAGCCAGGTTTTCAGGGCCTGGGAGGGGATGGAGCTCTCGGAGGCGACCGCGAAGGCGCCCCAGTCCACCGCACACTGCAGGGCATCCCTCATCGCCATGCCGCGGGCAAGACCGTGGATAAGGCCGCCGGCGAAGGCATCCCCCGCCCCCGTGGTGTCGACCACGGACACAGGCCGCGCCGCCACCCGTACCTGCTCCTCGCCGTGGATGGCCACGGCCCCCGCCTTGCCCTCGGTCAGCACCAGCCATTCGAGCTGATCTCCTGCGAGTTGGCGGGCATGCTGCCAGGGGTCGCCCACCTCGGTTAGATCGGCGCGGGAGGCCACCAGCACGTGGCAGGGGCGGCGAGCCTGCCCGCCCTTGGGATACTGGGCCACCACGAAACTCTTGCCCAGCATCTGGCACATGTAGCCGATGATGGCGGTGCCGGGGTAGTTCACATAGAGGCAGTCCACCCCCTCCAGCGGCAGGTCACCGGGCAGATCCGGACGACGTGGCCGCCTCAGAATGGTGCGCTCCCCGGTGGAGTCCACCAGCACCAGCAGCTCCCCCGTCTCGCCGCCGAAGCGCTCCACGTGGGAGCAGTCCAGCCCATGGCCCGCCGCCTGCTCCAGCAGCCAGTCGCCGGTCTCGTCCAGCCCGATGCGGGAGGCGATGATGACCTCGTGCCCCGCCCACACCAGCCCTATGCCGGTGTTGGCGGCGCCGCCGCCGAGCCTGCGCCCCTGATCCACGTATTGCAGGCGCGCCCCCGCCACCAGGGGTTCGGCGAGGGAGAGCACATGATCACAGTTGAGATTGGCAAGCAGCAGGATGCGGGACATGGGGACCTCGGCAGGGCGGGCAGGATCCGGCACCCAGCGGCACCGGATCTGTCACGGAAGACGACTCAGTAGACGGGCAGCTCCACCCCGACCAGCAGTTCGTCGATGCGCGCCTGGGTCGGCTGCTGCATCACGTTCTGGATCATCTCCTTGGTGAGATGGGGGGAGAAGGAGCTGATGAAGTCATACATGTAGTTCTGCAAGAGGATGCTCTTGCTGAAGCAGAGCTGGGCCGGGCAGGGCTCGAACAGGTGCTCCAGATTGATGGCCACCAGGCCGGGGGCATCGGTGTCGTTGGCCACCAGCGACGAGATGATGCCGATACCAAAGCCCAGCTCCACGTAGCGCTTGATGACCCCCGCATCCATCACCGTCATGTAGTAGTTGGGGCTGAGGCCGGCCGCCTGGAACACCCTGTCCTGCACCTGACGCCCGGTGGCGCCACTCTCGTAGCTGAGGATGGGGTACTGGCAGAGCTGCTCCAGGGTCGGTTTCTTCACCTTGGCCAGGGGGTGATCCTGGGGCACCACCAGCGACAGGGTCCAGAGATAGGCGGGCAGCGCGATCAGCTCCTTGTCGAAGCCTATCTCGTGGGCCACGATGGAAAAATCCGAGTAACCCTTGCTGATCTGCTCCTTGGTAGCCGACATCACGGGGTGCAGGTGGAACGAGATCTTGGGGTACTTCTTGGTGAAATAGGTGACGCTTTTCGGCAGCAGGTAGCGGGCTATGGTGTGGGTGGTGTGGATGTTGAGGGTGCCCACCGTCGGGTCCAGGTACTCCCGGGAGATGGCCTTGATCTTGCTCTCTATGTTGAGCATGGCCTCGGCGCACTTGATGATCTCCTCCCCCACAGGGGTGATCCTGTGCAGGTGCTTGCCGCGACGCTCGAAGATGCGCACCCCCAGCTCGCTCTCCAGCAAGCCGATCTGCTTGCTCACCCCAGGCTGGCTGGTATAGAGCGCATCGGAAGCGACGGAGACGTTGAGATTGTGGTCCCGCACCGCGATCAGATACTTCAACTGCTGTAGTTTCAAGGTTGCACCCTCACAGGCTGGCGCGGCTGTCGTCAGATGGACAAGGCCGCCACAAATGGCGGCCAGTGTACCATCCGAGCTCGGCATATCACCGCTTGATCCTTCATTTTGCTACAAAATCTAGCATCTGCAGGGTGGATATGACAAACGGACGCTCAGCGCACGGCAGGCCCGACCGGCAGCATGCCGAGGAACTGCAGCAGCCACTGCATCATGGTGGCCGAGTCCACTTCTCCCTCCAGGGAGGAGAGGCTGCTCTGGTAGTGTTCGTCGGGCAACCGATCCCGCCGCCGTTCGATCAGTGCCCGGTTGTACTCCACCGAAAACTCCGGATGACCCTGGATGGCGACTATGTGATCCCCCTGCAGGAACATGAAGTTCGGGCAGAAGTCGTTGCCCGCCAGCAGGGTCGCCCCCGGTGGCAGCTGCTCCACCTGATCCTGGTGACTGGCCAGGATCCGTATGGTCTCGAGCCCCGGCTGCATCCAGGGTTTCGCCTCCTGCATGGGGTGAACCGAGACCCCCAGCCCCCAGCCCTTGGTGGACTTCACCACCTCTCCCCCCAGCGCCTGGGCGATCACCTGATGACCAAAGCAGATGCCGGCCAGCTTGACGTTGGCATCGTGGGCCCGCCGGATCCAGTCGCGCAGCGCCAGGATCCAGGGGATGTCGCTGTAGGCATCGTGGCGCGAGCCTGTGATGAGCCAGGCATCGCACTCGTTCAAGTCGCTCGGCAGCTCGCCGTCGAGCGCCGACCAGACCCTGTATTCCAACGCCGGGGCCAGCGCCCGGAATCCCTTGATAAACATCTCGGAGTAAACGGGGCCGAAACTCCCAACCAAGTCGGGGTCCAGCCGGTCACAATCGAGAATTCCCAGTCGCATCTGTCACTCCTTCACAGGGATAGCGGGACACGCCGGCGGACTCCTTCCGCCGGGCCATGCCAGGGCTAGCTGCTGCATGTTGATCATTTCATGGTCGGCATGGAGAACTCGGCGCCGGCCCGCAGGCTCTGGGGCCAGCGCGCAGTCACCGTCTTCATCCGGGTATAGAAGCGCACCCCGTCCGGCCCGTGCATGTTGAGCGGCCCGAAGATGGATCGCTTCCAGCCACCGAAGCTGTGAAACGCCATGGGCACAGGGATGGGTACGTTCACCCCTACCATACCGACCTGAACCCTCGTGGTGAAGTCCCTTGCGGTATCCCCGTCGCAGGTAAAGATGGCGGTGCCGTTGCCGTACTCGTGTTCGTTGATGAGGCGCAGGGCCGTCTCGTAGTCCGGCGCCCGCACTATGGCGAGCACGGGGCCGAAGATCTCCTCCCGGTAGATGCGCATCTCGGGGCCGACCCGGTCGAACAGGCTGCCGCCGATAAAGTAACCCTCACCGTGGCTGACACCGCGACCATCGACCACCAGTTCGGCCCCCTCTGTCACCCCCTGATCCACGTAGCCGCGCACCTTGGCCAGGTGCTCGCGACTGATGAGGGGGCCCATCTCGTTCTCCGGGCTCTGGCCGAGGCCGGGTCCGACCCTCAGCGCCGCCACCAGGGGCGAGAGTTTCGCGACCAGGGCATCGGCGGTGGCATCGCCGACCACCAGGGCCACCGAGATCGCCATGCAGCGCTCACCGGCCGCGCCGTAGGCCGCCCCCATCAGGGCGGAGACCGCTTGATCGAGATCCGCATCCGGCATCACCAGCATGTGGTTCTTGGCGCCGCCCAGGGCCTGCACCCGCTTGCCGTGGGCCGAGGCGGTGGCATAGATGTACTGGGCGATGGGGGTGGAGCCGACGAAGGAGACCGCCTGTACCCGCGGATCGCTCAGCAGCACGTCCACCACCTCCTTGTCGCCGTTGACCACGTTCAGCACCCCGTCCGGCAGACCCGCCTGCTTGAGCAGCTCGGCCATGCGCAGGGCCAGCGAGGGATCCTTCTCGGACGGCTTGAGGATGAAGCTGTTGCCACAGGCCAGCGCCACCGGGAACATCCAGAGCGGCACCATGGCCGGGAAGTTGAACGGCGTGATGCCGGCGCAGACCCCCACCGGCTGCATCATGGAGTGACTGTCCACCCCGCGGCCCACGTTGAGGGAGTGCTCCCCCTTGAGCAGATGGGGAATGCCGCAGGCAAACTCCACCACCTCCAGCCCCCGGGTCAGCTCCCCCTGGGCGTCGGAGAACACCTTGCCGTGCTCGCGACTGATGAGGCGGGCCAGCTCGTCCCTGTGCTGCTCCATCAGCTCCTTGAAGCGGAACATCACCCGCGCCCGCACCAGCGGCGGGGTCTGGGACCAGTCGGCGAAGGCGCGCTCGGCGCTGGCGATGGCATCGAGGCACTCGGCGGCGGTGGAGAGGGCCACAGTGCCCTGCTGCTGGCCGGTGGCCGGATCGAAGATGGCGCCGAAACGCTCGCTGCGACTCTCTGTGGTTTCGCCGTCGATGAAGTTGTCGATCCTGTAACTCATAAATCCTCCGTGATGGGTCATTCGCGTCATCCCTGCGCGCGGCCGTGGGCATCAGGCACAGGAAGAGGGCGCCCGGCGGGCGCCATGCAATCGGGTGAAACGTTATTCCTGGCTCTGCAACACGTCCTGCAGCAGAGTGAAGAGGTCATCGATCTCGCTGCGCTCGATGATGAGGGGTGGCGACAGGGCTATGATGTCGCCGGTCACCCGGATCAGCGCCCCCTTCTCGAAACAGCGCACGAACACCTCGTAGGCCCGCTTGCCCGGCGCATCCGGCATGGATTCCAGCTCTATGCCCGCCACCAGGCCGTAGTTGCGCACATCCTTCACATGCTTGCAGCCCTTCAACGAATGGGCCGCCTCCTCCCAGTAGCCCGCCAGATCGGCGGCGCGATGGAGCAGGTTCTCGCTGCGGTAGATCTCGAGGGTCGCCAGACCCGCAGCGGCGGCCACAGGGTGGCCCGAGTAGGTGTAGCCGTGGAACAGCTCGATGGCGCCCTTGCCGGCGGCCATCATGTCGTCATAGATGTGGTTCTGGACCAGCACCGCCCCCATGGGGATGGCGCCGTTGGTGAGCCCCTTGGCGCAGGTGATAAGGTCGGGGATGACGTCGAACTCCTGGGCGGCAAAGGGGGAGCCCAGGCGACCGAAGCCGGTGATCACCTCGTCGAAGATCAGCAGGATGCCGTGTTTGGTGCAGATCTCCCTCAGCCGCTTGAGGTAGCCCTTGGGGGGCATGATGACGCCGGTGCTGCCGGCGATGGGCTCGACGATGACGGCCGCTATGTTGCTGGCATCATGGAGGAAGACGATCTTCTCCAGCTCGTCGGCCAGAGTGAGATCTTCCTCCGGCAAACCCCTGGTGAAGGCATTTTTCCCAATGTTGAGGGTGTGGGGCAGGTGATCCACCCCCCCAAGCAGGGAGCCGAACCACTTGCGGTTGCCGGGAATGCCCCCCACCGAGATGCCGCCGAAGCCGACCCCGTGGTAGCCGCGCTCACGGCCAATGAGTCGGGTGCGGGTGCCCTGGCCGCGGGCCCGCTGCCAGGCCAGCGCTATCTTGAGCGCAGTGTCGACGGATTCCGAACCGGAGTTGGTATAGAAGACGTGGCCGAAGCCCTTGGGGGCTATCTCCACCAGCCGGTTGGCCAGCTCGAACGGCAGAGGGTGGCCCATCTGGAACGTGGGGGCAAAATCGAGGTGGGAGATCTGCTGGGAGACCGCCTCGGCAATCTCGCGCCGACCATGGCCCGCGTTGCAACACCAGAGCCCGGCGGTGCCATCCAGTATCTTGCGGCCATCCTCTGAGTGATAATACATCCCCTCTGCCGACTTCAGGATGCGCGGCGCCGCCTTGAACTGCTGGTTGGCGGTGAAGGGCATCCAGAAGGCGGACATGTCGGAAGGGGTATTGATGTCGCTAATCGGTTTCATGGTCACCTCATCCTTAAGGCGTTTAGTAACACTTGGCTGATGCCTATTAAATTAAACACCTGAATCCATAAAAAAGGGCCTTTCATCGCCCTGCTTGGTGTCACCCCCCAGGGGTGGTATAAGATATTTAACACAATTTTAATAATAGTAAACAGTCAAGGAGTGTCTATCGATGGATATCGGTCACCGCCTCAAGGCGGTTCGCACCAAGGCGGCCCTCTCCCAGCGCGAGCTGGCCAAGCGCTCCGGTGTGACCAACGGTTTTATCTCCCAGATCGAGAAAAATCAGGTGAGCCCCTCGGTCGCGTCGCTGCGCAAGGTGCTGGAAGGCATCCCCATGTCGCTGGCCAGCTTCTTCACCGATGAGACGGAGATGGATTCCGAGGTGATCTTCCGCGCGGACGACATGCCGGATCTCGGCACCCACCCCATCAGCTATCGACTGGTGGGCCACAGCCGGGCCAACCGCGCCATCGGCATGATGCAGGAGGTACTGCCCCCGGGGGCCGACACCGGCGACGACATGCTGAGTCACGAGGGGGAAGAGTGCGGCATCGTCATCAGGGGACAGGTGGAGGTCACCGTCGGCGAGCAGGTACACCTGCTGGCCCCCGGGGATGGCTACTACTTCGACAGCCGCACCCCGCACCGCTTCCGCAATGTGGGGGAGCAGGAGTGCATGCTGATCTCGGCCAACACCCCGGCCAGCTTCTGATCCCCATGGGTGGCCAGGGCCGCTCGCCCCTCCACGAAACGGCCCTGCTGCCTGGATGAGGTCCGCCGCAGATCGGGGGCTTTCCTCAGGCACCGAGCGGCAAGTGTTTAATGAATTGTTACAAGATGGATTTACAAGCGGCAGGATGTTTAGCATATTGATACGCGAAGACGTTTTTTGCCGGTTCAAGGAGTGAACATGAGTGACCTGACCCTGGCCCAGTGGCAACACAAGGCCGCCCATCTGACCCTGCCCTCGCAAGCCTTTATCGACGGCAGCTACCGGGATGCCGTCAACGGCGCCACCTTCGATTGCATCAACCCGGCCAACGGCCAGTTGCTGACCAAGGTGGCCTCCTGCGACGCTGCCGACGCCGAGCTGGCGGTGCAGGCCGCCCGCGCCGCCTTCGATGACAAGCGCTGGAGCGGGCTCTCCCCGAAACAGCGCAAGCTCGTCATGCAGCGCTTCGCCGAACTGATGCGCCTCAACCAGGTGGAGCTGGCCCTGCTGGAGTCCCTGGACATGGGCAAGCCTATCGGCGATGCCATGGGCTATGACGCCCCCGCCGCCGCCAACTGCATCGCCTGGAACGCCGAGGCCATCGACAAGATCTACGATCAGGTCGCCCCGGTGGAAGAGTCCGCCCTGGCCCTGGTGACCCGGGAGGCGCTCGGGGTGGTGGCCGCCATCGTCCCCTGGAACTTCCCCCTGGTGATGGCCTGCTGGAAGCTGGGCCCGGCGCTGGCCACCGGCAACTCCGTCATCCTCAAGCCGTCCGAAAAATCCCCTCTCACCGCCCTGCGCATCGCCGGCCTTGCGAAAGAGGCGGGCATCCCGGACGGCGTCTTCAACGTGCTGCCGGGCTTTGGCCACACAGTGGGCGAGGCGCTGGCCATGCACATGGACGTGGACTGCATCACCTTCACCGGCTCCACCAAGATCGGCAAGCATCTGGTGCAGTGCTCCGGCAAGTCCAATCTGAAACGCGCCTTTATGGAGTGTGGCGGCAAGAGCCCCAACATAGTGCTGGCGGATGCACCGGATCTGGACGCCGCCGCCAGGAGCGCCGTGGGCGCCATCTTCTACAACCAGGGCGAGGTGTGCACCGCCGCCTCCCGCCTGCTGGTGCAGAACAGCATCAAGCCACAGTTCATGGAGCGCCTGCTGGCCCATGCCCGCGAGTGGATCGCCGCCAACCCGCTGGATCCCGCCACCCGCATCGGCGCCATGGTGGACGGCATCCAGATGGAGCAGGTGCTGAACTACATCGCCATCGGCCAGCAGGAGGGCGCCAGGCTGCTGCTGGGGGGCAAGCGCACTCATGCCGAGAGCGGCGGCTTCTATATCGAGCCCACCATCTTTGACGACGTGACCCCAAAGATGCGCATCTTCCGCGAGGAGATCTTCGGCCCTGTGCTGGCGGTGACCGGCTTCGACACCCTCGAAGAAGCCATCGCCCTTGGCAACGACACCGACTACGGTCTGGCGGCGGCGATCTGGACGGCGGATCTCAACAAGGCGGTCAAGGGCTCCCGCGCCCTGCGCGCCGGCACCGTCTTCGTCAACAACTGGGATGGGGGCGACATGACGATGCCGTTCGGCGGCTTCAAGCAGTCCGGCAACGGCCGCGACAAGTCACTGCACGCCCTGGAGAAGTACACCGAGCTGAAAAGCACCTGGATCCAGCTCGATTAGCGTCGAATATGACGAGATCAGACAACAAAGGGGGAGAAATCCCCCTTTTTCATTTTTACCCTTTCCTCAACGGCCTCAATCGATATAATCATCAAATAGACAAGCCCTTAAATATAAAGATAAAAATGCTGTTTTTTCTGGGAAGTGTACTGTTTCTGGTAGTGGGTCTGCCGCTGCTTTTCTTCATGCTGGGCCAGGGTGAGGCCTATGTGACCTGGGGTCCCTGGATCTCCGCCATCGCGCTCATGCTGTGGCTGCTCATGGATGTAGAGAAGATCCGCCGTGGACGTTGATCATTCCTACTCATCATCAACCAGTTGTTCGGCAATCTGTTTTTGCAAACCCAAGTTCAATGGTGTCAGCCTCATCTTCAATCCAAATGGCCGGAATACCTGATCGACCGTCTTCATTGAAGGAGTGGCAGTATTGCGTTCGATTGCTGACAAGGTGCGTCGACTGATACCAATTAGACTGGCATAGCCCTCCTGATCCATCCCTAGCATCTCTTTGCGCAACTTGCGTAGCAGGTCGCCTTCGTGGATGACGCCACGATGCAACTTGACCAACAGTTCACGCAGCAGCTCCTCACGCTCCTCTATAGATAGTTTCTTCATCCTCATGCCCCCCACTGCTCAATCCAGACCGTCAGTCTTTCATCGAGCGTATTGAAATTGAATGTCGGCATATTCAGGATGGAAACGGGCACTCCACGTCGAGCCAAGCGTTCCGGTAACCCCTTGAGCCTTAGTGCCAGCTCGGTCAACGATGCCAACAAGATGTCAGGCTCAACCCTGTGTGACAGGCGTTGCGCAATGGCCACCCAATCAAACTGCCCTCCCTCTTCGAGCCCCAACCCCCACTGTGTCGTGCGACGGATCCCCTCTGGATCGGCTTTCATGGGGGCAAAGTCGTAGACTGGCGCGAGCCAGATCCCCTCGTCGCTCTTGAGCAATGCCGTATTGCGGCCATGGTTGTCCGAATTTCCAAAGACCACGTTGAGCAAGTCGCGTCTGACCCACTCGATCACAAATGCAGCGCTGTTGAAACGAGTGTTACGCTGTCGGGCCTCCCCCTCCAGCATGGGCAGCAAGGTATCGAGAATATCCAGATGGTTAAGGTCCGAGCCTGGGGCTGCGCCCATCACGCTATAGACAGATTCCACTCCGAAGCGAACCAATTTTTGCTCCTGCACCGCTACATCAAAGCGGGGAAGCCACAACGAAGGGTATTTGCTCCCTTCGTCAAGACGCATGCCATGAATCGGTATCGTATCGATCCCCAAGGCATTAAGTTCTTGATAATAGTGATACTCAGCTCTGAGGATATCCTGGTCAATGGCGCTGCGATTGTTACGCGGGAACTTGACCAGATAGAACTCATCCAGGCAGTAGGGGTCATCCTGAAAAGTGTCTATCCACACCTCCTGATTGCGATTTTGCCGCAACAACAGCTTGGGGGCCTCTCCACCGGCCCCGGTCGCACCACCGCTGGCGGCCCCCATCTGCTGGGCATATTCCAGAAAGTCGGTATCACGTTCCAATACCATCGCCACAGGGAAGCGCAGTTGTGTGACCCGGCTCTGCTCGGGTATCTGAGTCGCGACTCTCTCTACAGCCTCCTTGATGCGCAAGTTTCCGATCGGAGCAATAGTACCGAGAGCCAGAAGGGTACGGTCTTGTCCCTCTTCACCCAAATGTCCGATGTCGAGCTGCCTGACCCAGTAACGGCGCGCACTGCCCGCTGGCATAATGTCATCGAGAAAACGAAACCAGCCACCATCATGAGGGATCATCAGCTCAATGGGGTACCTCAAGGCACAGGCGTGCCATCCCTGTGTTTGATGCAGATGTTCAAGGGCATAATCAAACTCATAGGCGAGCCGGGCCGAGCGCTTCCCTCCCTCATTCAGCCGCAAACGGGCTGCATCACACCACCCCTTTTCACCATAAATCTGGATAGTCAGTTCCATCACACCTCACCATGTGAGTTATTTTGCTCAAAATTATGACGTCCTTCATATTTTGAGAATTATATTACTCAAAAATAGATCCTTCAGTAAATTTTGAGCAAAATAATTCACATCAAAACATGGTTCTTTGTTCCCGCTACGGTACTCGTTACACTCATTACCCCATGATCTCCAACACCCACAACAAGCCATAAGGCAACATTCACGCATGCAGCAACAGATCCAGCGCCAGGGCATCATCTATGCCCTGTGCGCCTATACCCTTTGGGGCCTGGCGCCCATCTACTTCAAGACCATTTCCGCCGTCCCGGCCGCCGAGATCCTGACCCACCGCATGATCTGGTCCTGCGCCCTGCTGATGGTGCTGACCCTGATCGGCCGCCAGTGGCACAAGGTGCAGGCGGTGTTGCGCCAGCCAAAAGTGCTGCTCACCCTGGCCTTCACCTCGGTCACCGTCGGTGGCAACTGGCTGCTGTTTATCTGGGCCATCAACAACGGTCACATGCTGGATGCCAGCCTCGGCTACTACATCAACCCGCTGTTCAACGTGCTGCTCGGCATGGTGTTTCTGAGCGAGAAGCTGCGCCGCCTGCAGTGGTGGGCGGTGGGACTGGCGGTGATAGGGGTTGCCGTCCAGCTCATCGCCTTCGGCTCCCTGCCCTGGATAGCCCTGGTGCTGGCCTCGAGCTTCGCCATCTATGGCCTGATCCGCAAGAAGCTGGCCCTGGATGCCCTCACCGGCCTGCTGATCGAGACCATGATCATGCTGCCGCCGGCCGCCCTCTATCTGTGGGGATTCGCCGACAGCCCCACCAGCCACCTCACGCAAAACGACTGGCACCTGAACCTGCTGCTGATCGCTGCCGGGGTCGTGACCACGGCACCCCTGCTCTGCTTCACCGCCGCCGCCACCCGGCTCAAGCTCTCCACCCTGGGCTTCTTCCAGTACATAGGCCCCAGCCTGATGTTCATCCTGGCGGTCACCCTCTATGGGGAGGCGCTGGCGCTGGACAAGATGATCACCTTCGGCTGTATCTGGAGCGCCCTGGTGCTGTTCAGCCTGGACGGGTTACGCAGCGGCAAGCGGCGCCAGGAGGCTGGCTGAGACGCCGGCGCAATAATCTACAAGCCAAGGGGCGGCTTTCGGGTTATCAATAGGGCATGAACGCCCCCCAATCCCGCATCCACTACTGGCAATCCCGGCTGCTGCCGGGGGTTGAACTCTCCCACTCCCATCACAGGGAGTTCAGCTATGGCCGCCACGTGCACCTGGACTACCACATTGGTCTGGTGCAGCAGGGCGGCCAGAAGTTCATCCACAAGGGCAGCAGCCACAACCTGGTGCGCGGCCAGCTCTCCACCGTCAACCCGGACGAGATGCACGACGGCCTCAGCCTGCTGCCGGAAGGGTACGAGGTGCGGGTGTTCGCCATCGCCCCCGAGCAGCTGGCCCGCTGGCTGCCAGACAAGCCCGACCCCTTCTTCGACAAGGGGCTGCAGAGCCGCCCCGACCTCTATCAGGGCTTCGCAAGGCTGCACATGTATCTGGATCAGCCCGAGCCCGACGCCCTGCTGGCGGAAAGCCAGCTCCTGGCCCTGCTCGGCGAGCTGCTGCACCTGGCACCGGAGCGCCATGCCCTGGCGGATCCCCAGCTAAGATTCCTGCGCGACTACCTGCTGGGCCAGCTGGACGGGCACCACAGCCTGGAGGATCTGGCCGCCCTGTTCGGGCTGGATCGCTTCGCCTTCCTGCGCCAGTTCAAGAAAAAGACCGGCATGACCCCCTACGCCTGGCTCAAGCGGCTGCGTCTCGAGCGCGGCAAGCACCTGCTCGCCCGCGGCCTGCCGGTGAGCGAGGTGGCGCTGGCGGTCGGTTTCTTCGATCAGAGCCACTTCCACCACGGCTTCCGCCAGGCCTTCGGACTGACCCCGGCGGGCTACCGTCAGCAGATGCTCCCCGGCTGACCGATCCCGCTGCAATCTTTTACAAGCCAGCCCCTGCCTCCATCCCCCATGCTGCTGCCTCATCTTTGTAGCGAGGTATGTCATGTTCACCAGCCTGTTTCTGACCATAGGTCTCATCCACCTGATCGCCCTGGCGAGCCCGGGCCCGGATTTTGCGCTGATCCTGCGCACCAGCCTGCACAGGCCCACGGCGCTCGGGGCCGCGCTTGGCATCGCCATCGCCATCCTGCTGCACGCCACCCTCAGCCTCACCGGCATCAACCTGCTGATCGCGAGCCAGCCCTGGCTGTTCCTGGCGGTAAAGGTGGTGGGTGCCCTCTATCTGGGCTGGCTCGGTTGGGGGGCCATCAAGGCGGCGCGCCGCAGCGCCGCCACCCAGGCACTGCGGGCTGGCGGGGAGTTGCAGGGCTGGAATCGGGGGCTGAGAGCCGGGATCGCCACCAACCTGCTCAACCCCAAGGCGCTGCTGTTCTTCATGGGATTGCTGGCGGCCATGGTGACACCCCAGGTGGATGGCCTGACCCGGGGCCTGCTGATCCTGGAGCTCTTCCTGCTCTCCCTGGCCTGGTTCGGGCTGCTGGCCTGGAGCCTCTCCACCGCCCGGGCCCAGCGGCTGATCGGCCGGGTGCAACGGCCCCTGAACCTGGTCACAGGGCTGCTGCTCGGGGCGGTCAGCCTCTCCATCCTCATCGACCTTCAGGCGCACTGGCCCGGGCTCGCGACATAAACGGGGCTGGGCGGACGAGCGGCTGCGAAGCGGCGACCTCAGCGAGCACCGCCAGCAGCGGGAGATGCCAACGTGATGCGGCGCCGCCAGGGTCACTCCCCCCGTTGCTTCACCTTGCGCAGGTAGAGATACCCCTCCCCCGGGCTGCCCCAGCGCTGGCGGGCGCCGTTGTCATAGGCCCTGTCCAGCAGCCTGACGCTGTTGGGGCCTATCCAGAGGTACTGCACCAGGGTAGTGGCGCCGCCAAAGTCGGTGGCGCAGCTGCCGACCTTGCTGTGGCCCGCGTACTCTCCGCTGGCCTGGCGGGTCAGCCAGATCTCGCAGCCCTGGCGCAGGGAGAGTTGTTGCGGGGTGAGGGAGTCGAGCAGCTCGGGCTGACGCCAGGCGCCGGCGAAATCCGTGGCCCTCGGCATGGTCAGCTCGGCCATCAAGATGCGGCCATCGGGCAACGGGGAGAAACGGTAGATGCGCTGACGGAACGGGCGCACCGCCCGCTCGGTCAGGAACTGCTCGGCATAGACCCAGCGAAAGGGGCCTTCTCCGGGCCAGATCTCCACCAGTCGCAGCTCGGCGCTGGTGAAACGCGGGTCGTAACCGGCCTGCTCCTGGCTGGAGAACTCGCCGGTGAACCAGGAGAGCAGCGGCTCCATCTTCCCCTGCACCGGTGACGGACTGGCCACGAAGGGAACGGGGTTGGCCCACACCAGGCAGCCGTAAAACAACCCCAGCAGGGCCACCATCAGCTTTGTCATCGAATCCTTCCGAGTCGCTTGCATGGCGGCGATTATATGAGCGAACGGCGGCAATAACCTCTATCTTGATCAACTCCTCGCCAATCCGCTGAAAAATCACTGTGTTAGCGAAGAAGTACGACGCGGGAGAGCGACGGGGCCAGGCATCCTCGCTCACTCGGCCCAGCACCCGGCCAGCGGCCAACATCGCCGTGGGCGACTATTCTTGCTGCGGACCCACCGAGGAGGTATCCCTCATGACCACTGGAACCGTGACACTGCACCGCGTACTCAAGGCCCCGCCGATGCGGGTATACAGAGCCTTTATCGAGGCGGACGCCCTGGCCAAGTGGCTGCCGCCCCATGGCTTCACCTGCAAGGTGGCGCAGCTGGAGGCCAGCGTCGGCGGCAGCTTTCGCATGGCGTTCTCGAATTTCGCCACCGGCCACAGCCATGCCTTCGGCGGCGAGTATCTCGAGCTGGAGCCGGGCAAGCGCATCCGCTACACAGACCGCTTCGACGACCCCAATCTGCCCGGGGAGATGCAGGTCACCATCACCCTCACCCAGGTGCTGTGCGGCACCGATCTCGCCATCGAACAGGCAGGGATCCCGGCGGCCATCCCGGTCGAGATGTGCTACCTCGGCTGGCAGGAGTCCCTGACCCAACTCGCCGCCCTGGTGGAGCCGGAGTTCCCGAGCGAATAAGCCGGCGCCATCCCGGGGATGCGGGAGCCCCAAAAAGCAGAGAGCCTGCCGGATGGCAGGCTCTCTTTATTCCGGCAGGGCAGCGGCTTACCACCTATCCCGATAGGCGTCATTGTCGAAGGCAGTCTGGACACAGCCAGCGCGCAGAAACCGGAGCGTACTGGAGTACCTGAGGATGTCGAGCACAGCCTGGGTTCAACATGGCGAGTTAACTAGCCTGATGGGATGGGTCCTTATTGCAGGTTCAGGCCGCCCAGATAATCCCGCTTGCCCAGATCCACCCCGGCCTGGCGCAGCAGGGCATAGGTCATGGTCAGGTGGAAGTAGAAGTTCGGGATGCCGTACTCGTGCACGCAGCTGTGGCCGTCCATCCCCTTGCCACCGGCCCAGTAGGGGTAGTAGTGGCCGCTCGCATACTGGCTGAAGTCGGCGTCCAGCTTGCTCTGCAGATAGGCGAGGGTCTTGGCCACGTGGGCGCGCAGATCCGCCATGGTCTTGGGATCATCCCCCAGTACCGGCGGCTCGCTCAGGCTGGCGGTGGCCACCAGGGCGCGGGCGCTGTCGCAGCAGATCAGCACCTGCTTGCTCAGCGGCAGCATGTCGACGATGAGTCGCTCATTGAAGAAGTTCTCCACATTGAATTTCTTCGCCTCGGCGTGGGCCTCGGCCTTGGCCAGGCACTGGTCCAGGTTGGTCAGCATCTTGATGAACTGGGCGGCAATTTCACGATTCATAATGCACTCTCGGTTGGTTGAAGGCAGTAAAACGAGCGGCTCCACTATAGCGCATCCCCCTTGCAGTTCGAGCCCGGGGGGATGAAAAGCGGGGGCGCCCTCCCCGTCCTGCGACAGGCAGTGGCGACCTCGGCGACCCCCTTGCCAGCGCGCCAGCGCCGCTTCGAGTCCCTCTTTCCCCTTTTTTTGATCTGTGACAGGCATCCCGTTTTTCGAGGGGCGTAGTCTGGGGCCCGTTGCCCCGGCACGGGCCGGGGCGCCCATCCCACAAGGAGAATGCCATGAAGATCTACGACAGAAACCGCAATGTGCTGACCCTGGGCCAACGGGTGATGATTGCCGCCACTGGCGCGGTCGACACCCTGAAGGAGGCGCACACCGACAACCTGACCCCCTATGAGGCGGAGCACGAGAAGTGCGTGCTGCTGACAAACAGCCAGGAGCGTTACGCCCCCATCGAGTTGATTAGACTAGGCTGATCCCGCTTTTCGTCACCCTACTCTTTACAATTCACCCGGCCGCCGCGCCCCTCCCGGTGGCCGGGTTTCTCCCCCCCTCTCTCGGCTCGAGCCATATCCTGAGCAGACCCCACCTTATGAGGGCGAGGCGATGCAGCTTGCCGGTATCCAGCCTGAGCCCCCCGTTTCGTTGTGAACCCAGAGCCAGCCTGCCAGTTCCCGCTCCACCCTCACCCGCTCCCCCACCGCCACGTCCAGCTCCCGGGCGGTATAGTCCTGGCGCGCCAGCGCCTCCCCCGCGCCGGTCGGGGTCAGCAGCGACAGGGGCGCCCACCCCTCGTTGCCATCTGCGGTAAAGGTGCGCACCCAGCCTGGAAACTCGTCGTCCTCGTGGCCGGTGCGCACCCGCTCCCCGGCCCGAAAGGCGATGGGATTGGGATAACAGGTTTGGTGAGCCAGGGTGATCAACGCCAGCATTGTCTCTTCCCCCGACAGGTTCTGTTTGGTGACGCCCCGAGTCATACCACAACCCGGGCCTTGCGGCTCGATGCTGGCAGCATCTTTTGGATCGCGACCCCGGATAGCCAGGGTTCCAGCTCCGCCAGGATGTCGACAGGCCATAAAAAGACCCAGACTGAGGGGCTCAGTCTGGGTCAGGTTGCGAGTCGGCTGACTCGCAGAGGATCATCACTTGCTGCTGACGTCATCCAGGATCAGCAGCTCGGGATCCACGCCACCGACGCTGTCAGACAGGGCAGCGGCTGTCAGCACCTGACCATTGGCCAGGGTGACCGGCAGGGGGCCGATGACAGGGCTCTTGTCACCCGAGGCGGTGACGGTGACCTGGTAATCCCCGGCGGCAACCGCAAGATAGCCGCTGTCTGCCTTGAAGGGCACCGCCTTGAGTACTGGGGTGGCGCTGCTGATGTCCGACCCCGTCGTCAGATAGACATCCACCGCCGGAGCCGTGGGCGCCGCATGAAGCACGCGAAGTTGTGCCTCCGTCGCCACCGCGCGACCGCTGTCGGTCAGCAGCAAGGGCTCTATGGTTTCACCGGCAGGATCCAGCAACTGGCCCACGGCAAACAGGGAGTAGCGCACCCCCGCCTTGAGCGGCACGTCGCCGGCATTGATGACTTCCGGCGTAGCGGCCCCGGTTGGCGTGACCACAAAGTCATAATCGGCGGCGGCCAGCTCCAGATACCCGGTATTCCCCTTGAACGCCAACCCCTGCAGCGGGGCTGCGGTCGGCGCCACGCCATTGACCCGGATGTCCACGGCCGGGGCGTCGGCAACCCCATGGACCACCCTCAACTGAGCCTGCTCATCGGCAGACAGCAGGGGGGTGGCGCCAGCACCGTCTATGGCGAGCAACTGCACCGGGCTTGGCCCCGCTCCCAGGTTGTCGATCGCCGCGATCAGCAGATCAGCCCCGGCATTGAGCGGCAGTGGGCCCGAGTCATACACCACATCCACTGTCCCCGGCAGGGTCAGCCTGATCTGGTATTCGCCTGCCGGCAGGGTGAGGGGGTCGCTATGGGTCTTGAACGGAATGTTGGCCAGCGTCGGGCTGGTCAGGGCGGCCCCCGGCGCGGTGACATGGATGTCGACGGCCGGAGCACCCGGTGCGGCATGCAGCACCTGCACGCGAATATCGCCCCCCGTTGGCCCCTGGTTCGGTCGCTCAATCACCAGCGGGCCGAAGGCGGTATCACCACTGCCAGCCAGTTTGCCGACCGCCAGCACGTCGTACTGGGTGTCGGGTTTGAGGTCGAGGGAGACCGGGCCTATGACGGTCGAGGTGCCGCTCGGCAAGATCCCGTCCACCGCCACCTCGTGGCTGCCAGCGGCAACCGGCTTGAGCCCGCTGCTTGAGCCATAGTCGACGGCCGTCAGCAAAGGCGCACCGTCGACATTGACATTCACCTTGGGGGCATCCGGAGCCAAGTGGCTGATCCTGATGGCGGCATTGGGCGGACTGCTGTCATTTTCACTGCCTCCGCATGCGGCCAGACCCAATACCATAGCCAGTGCGGCACAACGTTGAATCCATTTCATCTGGTCATTCTCCATTGGTTGGTCCCCACGGGCATATGCAGCTCGCTAATGACTGGATCATCACCCTTTGCTTTTTATTTGACCTGGCGGTAGTACGGCATGGACGGCAGACCCCCCCTCCCCCCTTCCTGCGCCCGCCACGCCGGCAGAGAGCGCCTCGCTCACATAGCGGCAGCTCCCGCCCACCTCTCACCCTGCCATTCATTACTGTCAGTGAATTTTGATATCAGATAAGTGTCATTTCAGTGAACACTCCAGCGCCCTAGACTGCTTCTCGAACCTTAACGAGGAGTCTGATATGAAATTCCCCCACGTCCCTTTGCTGGCCGGCGCCATCGCCTCGGCCCTCTCTTTCAACACCTTCGCCGGTGACCTTGTCTCGGTGCAGTTCAGCGATGGCCGCCCCGCCGTCACCGGGGTCGAGGCGGTCAACGGGGTGCTCAACCCCATAGGCGTCAACGTGGTCACCGTCGACATTCCCGAGACCGCCAGGCCGCTGCTCGAAGCCTCCCACCGCCGCGCCCTGACCCGGGCTGAGCACGGCGCCCTGATTGCGGCCTTCAACCTGAGTCAGGGGGAGCTGCTGGAGCAGGCCAGGCTCGCAGGGCGCGAGCCCGCGGTGCAAGGGGGCGGCGTCGCCACCGAAGAGACAGGCGTCGGCCCCTACCCCAAGGTCTATGACCTGATGGCGCTGGACGAGCGCACCCGCAGCGCCGTGCTCGGCAAATATGGCCGCATGCACGTCAACTCCGCAGAGGACGGCACCGACATCGACGAGGTGATGACGGTAGTCAGCGGCGGCCCCTTCCGCTGGGGCTTTACCCTGAAAGACGGCAGCATTGCCCGCTTCCAGATCGACAAGGTGGGACTTCAGGACAAGGCCGTGCGAGTCAGCTATCACGGACTCGGCATGCACGCCGGGCTGATGGATGCCAGACAGGGGCTGCTGGTGGCCTTCGCCCATGGCCCAAAGGCGTTCACCATGCGCTACCAGGCCGACGTGCCCCACGCCCAGCTGCTCGGCACCAACCCCTGGGCCGATGTCGGCATCACCCTGCCCCCCGCACCGGGCAAGGCGCAATAAGCCTCCTCCATGGATCGGGCGGTCGGGCAGCAGCCCGGCCGCCTCGTCTTGCCCCGCGTTTCCATGATGGCGGGCTGCCGATGGCCCTCCTTGCAATCCGCACTATCGCGATTAAAGTGCGCAATGATGGCAGCATCATTTACCAGTGGTGAATTAACGGGGGCAGGATGAACAAGATCACGGCGCTGAACGTCTTTCGCCGGGTGGTGGAGATGGGCACCTTCAAGGCGGCGGCGGACGACCTGCACCTCTCTCAGGCGGCGGTCAGCAAGAACATCAACGAGCTGGAAGCCTTTCTCGGCATCGCGCTCATCAACCGCACCACCCGGCGGTTGAGCGTCACCGAATCCGGCATGGCCTACTACGGCCAGATATGCGGCGTGCTGGACAGCCTGGAGGCCGCCGACCAGTCCATCATGGCCGCCTCCTTCACCCCCAGGGGCAGGCTGAGGGTCGGCGTGCCCATGTCTTACGGGCTGATCCGCCTCAACCCGCTGATCTGCGAGTTCCAGCGCCGCTATCCGGCGATCAGCATCGAGGTGATCCTGAGCGACGCCTACATGGATCTGGTGGACCAGGGGCTGGACGTGGTGATCCGGGGGGCTGCAGCGCTCGATGACTCCACCCTGCGCGCCAAACCCCTGTGCGAGGTGCGGCGAGTGCTCTGCGCCGCCCCCGACTACCTCGAGGAGGCGGGCAAGCCCGCCCGGCCTGAGGATCTCAAGACCCACAACTGCCTGCTCTACAGCCTCTCGTCCTCACCCCGCAAGTGGTTCTTCACCCGGGAGGCGGAGAGCGTGGCGGTGGAGTTGAAGCCCGCCAGCTTCTGCGCCAACAACGGCATCGCCCTGAAACAGGCGGCCGTGCAGGGGCTTGGGGTGATCCTGGTGCCCAAAGAGTTCGTGTCGAGCGAACTGGCGGACGGCACCCTGGTGAAGCTGCTCCCCGACTGGCAACCCGACCCCCACGCCCTGTTCGCCGTCTACCCCTTCCACAAGGAGCAGTCCCCCAAGGTGCGGCTCTTTATCGAATTTATCGTCAAGGCGTTTCAGCTGAGGTGAGCCAGACAGGTGAGCCTGGGGTCTTCACCTGTTGGAACCCGCCTGCATGTAGGTTCGATTAGCGAAGCGTAATCGGACGATCGCGGAATCGGACGTTCGCGTCATCGATCCCTCTGGCTACCGCCCTTCGTCCAGGATGACGCCCCCTGCCTGCGTTGCCGATGTATCAGCAAATAGTCGCCTGCCGAGCTGGCGGATCAGCAGCAACGGCGCCAGCAGGGTGAGCAGCAGCCAGTGGGTGTGGGGCAGGATAAAGGTCCGGATGATCTCGTGGGGCAGCCAGGTCGAGGCGGTCGCCGTCATAAAGGCGATGTCATAGGTCTGCCACAACCAGAGCCCGGCAAAGAGCGGCACCAACAGCGGGCGGGGCGTCAGCAGAAACAGGGGCCAGAAGAGTGTGCCCAGAAAGGTACCCAGCTTCAGCATGGGCAGAGCCAGCTCGGCAAAGGTATCTCCTTGATAGGAGCCGCCCCACACAAGGAATGCATTGTCTGTCAGCGTTGGCCACCAGGAAGCGTACTGGAACAGGGTGAACGAAAGCAAAAACAGCAGGCTGGTCAGCAACGCCAGCGCCGATTTTCGCAACAACCACAACCTCAACCGTTGCAGTGTCGGCATCCTTGTAGACATCAATGACTCCCATCTGGTGACGGGGCAGTATGCCGCGGTTCACCGCATCGTCAAAGTGCCGCACCATGTCCGTTAATTGCCGAAATATTGAATCCCGTCACATCGATACCAGTCTGAGCGGTTGCGTGCCAGCAAGGCCCCATGCGAACCTTTATTCATCTTTCTTACAACCAAAACAGAGGGCGCCGGGCAGCCGCATCTCTTACATGTCGAAGAACGATGCCACCCTGACCCTCAGTACCGAGGCGGGTAAAAACTACTACGTATGGCAGGAGGTCAAAATGGACCTACTAATGACCCGCTCCAAGCTGAGCCAGGTCAGTGAAGAGGAGGGCAAGCAAGGGGTGATGGAGAGCAAGTTGGTTAAGTAAGTTGAGCCCAGCCATGATATATGGCGGAGATAAATATATTTATACCCGTAGAACTTGGATGTTTTTAATTATGACTTTTAAAAAAGGATATGGAACTACTGTTTTATCAATTATAAATAGCCATTATCGTTATGAAATAAGAAAAAGAAATGAAATAACCAAGAAAAAAGAACGCCATATTAATTGGGTATTCAGGTATGCTGTGATTTGCCCTTTTTTAATATCTATGCTGCTCCTAATTATAAAATGGTTTTTAAATAACGACATTGTGATTTTCATCGGCCTATTTTTCCTTGCCATATCGTATGCTGGTATTCTCACTCAAAACATAATGATGATCTTTATAAATAGGCTAGATTTTCTAGAGTTATTTTCTAGGCCATTTAGTCTAATAATAAGTAACACCGTTGTTACAGTTCGTTATGAACCGGTGCTTTATCGAGCACTAATGTATCGTTCTACTCAAGAAATTAAATATATATTGAATAGATTAAAAGCAGAGAGAAATGTACTTAGCAATAAGATTTCACTATTAATAGGTGGCATCGAAAAGATAGGACTGTTTCCTGGGTTGGTTGCGATGTTTATGTCATTTGGGCAACTAGGGAATAACAATGTACCATCTTGGGTTGAGCCCATTGCATATGCATCTATAGCTTTGTATATTTTTGGGTTTTTATTTCACAATGCAATAATTAGGGCAGATGAAAAGATACAGTTGCTTGATTTTATTATTGAGATGAAAGAAAGTAATATAAAATTATGTTCTTGAATTTAGCTGTGATACTTTATCATTTAATTTAGAATGGCAGTCTATTTGCCGTTGGGTGGCGATAAGGAAAAAATACCCAACGGCATATTTTTGAACAGGTTCAATTCATATTTATCCTATTACGTATCGTCCATTAAGCCTATGCCCCTTTGTATGTATTATAATGATCAAGACATTTTACGATTCTGTCTAACAGGACTTTGAAGCCAGAAAAATCGATGCTATTTCGTTTAGCCAAGATAACTTTTTTCGCAAAGATCTCTTTTCCGTATTCTTTTTTAATATCAATTTTACTGTTGGAAGAATTAAACTTTTTACCAGAAACCTCCTCTTTTAATACTTCGTTATCGAATAAATCTTCTATAGCTGACTTTTTATCTGACATCCCTAATGGCGTTAGAACTAGATATAAGTTTTCGCATACATGTATAAACTCCGCGACTCTAAATCTATTTTGAACCGCACCATCCTCGCGAATAGGATAAGGTGTGGCGAGTTTTTTATTCTTCAGTAGAGCATCAATTTTATCAAATCCGTCATCATTATCTAATATGATAATAACAGGAAAGTCTGGTGTAGGGGCTTTGAAAAAATCAAATTGTTTCTTGAAATTTTCTATGAAATCTTTCAGGTACGATGTCCCACCATACAGCTGGAGTAAAAAACGAGTACGCTTACTATACTTAAATATAGAAATTAAAGGCTTATATGCTGACGTCGAAGATTTAGGTTTAGCAAGAGTAGGATAGTCTGCCACAAGTTTGTTCAGAGCTAATTTTATATATATGTTATCAGTCTTTCCTTCGCAAATTATTGTCGGTTTATCATGCGCATAGAAATATCGGTAGTAAAGAAAATGGCTGAATGTTTTCTCTCTGCCATTAAGAAGTGCTCGGGTATTTATGCCTGGATTAAATAAAGCGATCTCTGGACTAATGTGAGGTTTTTGACGGTGCCGATTATAGAAGTCAATATGATCAATAAAATTAAGATGCCCCTCTAGCTCAGAGATATTTCCCTCGACGATATCATTACCTCTTTTTGTTGTGAAAGTTCCATTTTTAAAAAGAGAATGACACTGGGATTTTATTGTGCGCCAATATTCTTTTTTTACGTTTGGTTTCTTGTTTACAACCAAGCCTGTGACATCTTGGCGAGAGTCTTTAAACTGGATTCGAGTCTTTTTTTCATTTAAAGAAAACCCAGCTCTTTTTATTATGCCTCTTAGCTTTCTTCCTACAATGTACTCGCCTGCTTCAATGCTCATAATGTCACTAGGAAAAACTCTCTCACGAGTAGAAAAAGTAATATCATCAGCATACCGCGAGTAAACACAAGAGTTGGCTTTGGCTAATGCAGCCAGTTGAATGTCCAAGATATGAGAGATTAGGTTTGTTATAACTGGGGAGCAAGGACTTCCTTGAGGAAGTTTATTATCATAACAAGCAATTTGTGCAATCACTGTTGCAATGTCGGGATCAAGGCAAAAATTTCTATTTGATATGAAAAAGCCTCTTACTCGCCCAAAGTTAAAACTTTCAAAGAAGTCCTTTAGATCTATATTAAGGACATTTCTTTTATTTAGATGCATTAGCGCATTAGTGATAATGGATCGTTCACGCACAAAGCCATGCGAGAGGGTAGATATGAATTTATATTCAGTGAAATTTTTCGTCTTGCCATCCAAAACTCTATCTTTGTCAATTTTTATAAATTTCTTTTTATCTGAAAAGGCCGGTTTTGCACTGTTTATTTCGTCAATGCAGTCTTGAAGGTAATTAGATAAAGAAGACTGTAGTTTTTTTAGCTTTTTAGATGGTGCGTGGATTGTTCTGCTACCACCATTTTTTTTAGGGATATCAAAGCTGGAGTATTGAGTTGATGGCTTTAGCTTATATAATAAAAAAGTTAGTGATGAAGGCTTAACACCTAAAAGATGCGCGAGTTCTGGCTTTGTTTTTGCTGCTCGGAGAGCATCTAATTTTTTCATAGAATTGATAATCACTCGAAGATGTGAAGTGGCTTATGGGCACTCCTACGCACTCATCTCGTGTAGCGCGACTCGCCAAGTCGCAAGGGCAAGTCCTTCCGGACATTATTTTCACTGATCGCGATCCGCGATCCAAAATCTGCCCATAAGCCGAACGTGACGCTATCAAAATGAAATCATGCTTGCAAGGCTTACGCATCACAAATAGGTAAAACATCAATGTTATTGCATCATAAATTAGCATTTCATTCTATATGATACGTAAAGTTAACCTCATAGCAGCACGTATATAGGAATACGCAGAATACAAGTTTCTGGGGCATGTAAATAATAACCAACCCGGCCTAAAGCCGGGTTGATTGCATCAAAAGGCAGAGAAGTTACAACGCCTCAAGGCGGGCATACGCCGTCACCAGCCACTTGGCGCCGACGTCGTCGAACTGGATCTGCACCCGACTCTGCTGGCCGACCCCCTCGAAGTTGAGCACGATTCCTTCCCCAAATTTCGGATGGAGCACCCGCTGGCCAAGCTTGATGCCGCTGGCGTCGAAGCTCTGCTGCACCTCGTTCTGGCTAAAGCGCCCGTACTGGGTGGGTCTGCTGACCTGGGTGCGCAGCCGGATCTCTTCCAGACACTCGGCGGGCATCTCGCGGATAAAGCGGCTCGGCTTGTGGAACATCTCGCGGCCGTAGATGCGGCGGCTCTCGGCATAACAGATGTAGAGCTTCTCCATGGCGCGGGTCATGCCCACGTAACAGAGACGCCGCTCCTCTTCCAGCCGGCCCGACTCCTCGGTGGATTGCTGGCTGGGGAACATGCCCTCTTCCACGCCGACCAGCAGCACTAGGGGATATTCCAGCCCCTTGGCGCTGTGCAGCGTCATCAGCTGCACCGCATCGGCGTATTCGTCCGCCTGATTCTCGCCGGATTCCAGCGCCGCGTGGGCGAGGAAGGCGGAGAGATCGCTCATCTCTTCCAGCTCGTCCGGACGCTGGTACTGGCGGCAGGCGGTGACCAGTTCGTCCAGGTTCTCTACCCGCGCCTGGGATTTCTCGCCTTTTTCCGCCAGATACATCGCCTTGAGGCCGGAATTCTGGATGGCGATATCCGCCTGCTGGTGCAGGGGCAGCATGCCGACCTGTTCTTCCAGGGCATCGATGAGATCCACGAAGCCGCGCACCGCGTTACCGGCGCGACCGGTCAGCACCTTGTCGTTCAGCAGGGTCTTGGCCGACTGCCACAGGTTCTGGCCCTGATCCCGGGCGTTGTTGCGCAGTATCTCCAGGGTGCGATCGCCTATGCCACGGGTCGGGGTGTTGACGACACGCTCGAAGCTGGCGTCGTCGCCTCTGTTGTTGATAAGGCGCAGGTAGGCCATGGCGTCCTTGATTTCCTGGCGCTCGAAGAAGCGCAGGCCACCGTAGATGCGATAGGGCATGGCGTCCTGCATCAGCGCCTCTTCCAGCACCCGTGACTGGGCGTTGGAGCGATAGAGGATGGCGCAGTCGGCGAGCAGGCCGCCTTTCTCTTTCCAGTCCTTGAGGCGGCCGACCACGAAGCGCGCCTCGTCCACCTCGTTGAAGGCGGCATACAGCGAAATCGGATCCCCCTCGGCCCCTTCGGTCCACAGCTCCTTGCCGAGCCGCTCGGCGTTGTTGGCGATGACGCTGTTGGCGGCTTTCAGGATATTGGCGGTGGAGCGGTAGTTCTGCTCGAGGCGAATGGTCTCGGCCCCCTGATAGTCGGTCAGGAAGCGCTGGATGTTCTCTATCTTGGCGCCGCGCCAGCCGTAGATGGACTGGTCATCGTCGCCGACGATCATCACCTTGCCGGACTCCCCTGCCAGCATCCGCAGCCAGGCGTACTGGATGCCGTTGGTGTCCTGGAACTCGTCCACCAGTATGTTCTGGAAGCGGTCGCGGTAGTGCTCGAGGATGTGGGGCTTGTTCAGCCACAGCTCGTGGGCGCGCAGCAGGAGCTCGGCAAAATCCACCAGACCGGAGCGATCGCAGGTCTCCTGATAGGTCTTGTAGATCTGCTGATAGGTGCGGGTGACGGGGTCGCCGTAGAGGTCGATGTCGCCGGGGCGCAAGCCCTCATCCTTCTTGCCGTTGATGTAGCCCATCACGGCGCGGGGGGCCCAGTGCTTCTCGTCGAGGTTGAGCGCCTTGAGCACCCGGCGAATGAGGCGGTACTGATCGTCGGAGTCGAGGATCTGGAAGTCCTGGGGCAGCCCCGCATCCAGATGGTGGGCCCGCAGCAGGCGGTGGGCGATGCCGTGGAAGGTGCCTATCCACATGCCGCGCACGCCGTCGCCTATCACCTTCTCGACCCGGCCGCGCATCTCGGCCGCCGCCTTGTTGGTAAAGGTCACGGCGATGATGGAGAAGGGTGAGCAACGCTCCACCTGCATCAGCCAGGCGATACGGTGCACCAGCACCCGGGTCTTGCCCGAGCCGGCGCCCGCCAGCACCAGCAGATTGCTGCGAGGGGCCGCCACCGCGTCTCTTTGCTTGTCGTTGAGCCCGTCGAGCAGGGTTGAAACGTCCATCACCACTCCTGTTTATTTATACAGGCGGGGATTATACGGCCTGAGCGGCCAGAGACCAACCTGCAGGATCAACGAAGGGGGCGGTGATAGTCCCGATATTGGCCCAACACATCACCGGAAAAGCTGAGCAGCATGGCGCGTGGTGCATCCAACACCTGATGGACAGGGTCAAAACGAAGGGAGGCTGCGTGCAAACGGCCTTCAGGCAGGGTCACTTCCGTGCCGCCCATCATGAGCTGGCCATCCTGATAATACCCATGCTGGAAGCGCACTATGGCGGTGTCCACCATCAAGGTGCCTTGTTTCAACTGCAGTGACTCACGTTGCAGTTCTCGCAACGCAAAGAGACTGGACAATGACGGACGCCCGCTGGGCATCCGCTGCAAGTATTCGCGGGTGATCAATTGATATTGCAACTGACCCTGACGATCGAAGACACGCTCCCGATAATCCTTGTAGCGTGCCAACATACCGGCAGCTTGCGCCGCCGGCATCAGCAAAAAGAGCGCTCCCAACAGGAGCGCTTTGCCTTGTTTACAGCTGATCGGCACAGCTGACCTTGCTGTCATCCAGATCGGTACAAGACACAAAGACCTTGTCAAAGGTCGAACCGGCCAGCGGCGTCATCCGGGTTGACCAGTCATAGCTCACACCCTTGGCATAGATGGTGGTGTGGCTGTCTTGAGCTTCCTGCATCCAACCGATGTACTCCAATGCACCGCGATCGCTCTGGGCAAGTGCCTTGAACTCGTCGCTCGAGATGAGGCACATGGGCATACCCATTGCCTTGGACAGTTCGGCATCCCGCTCGCCCACAGAGCCAGCGCAGGCGCCCGCCACCTTGATGGTCACATCATTGCGATCCAGCATCTCATCAAAGAACGGCAGCACGTTGATGTTGTACTTCACCCCTACGTCCTGAGGCTCCCAACTCATGCCGGTGTTGACATACTTGGTCTCGGTATCTTCCCACTGGATAGTGGCCACCTTGCCCGAGAAATGGTCGGCCAGCTGCTTCAAGGTCGCGGCATTGGCATCGATCTCGTCCTGGGTCAGCGACTCGTCCAGCTTGCTTTGATCGATGGTCAGAGCGATGGCCACTGCACCGTTCAGCTGCGCCTTGGCCTTGCCCAAACGCACCTTGGCATCATCGGTCAAACGGAAGAAGTCGGCATGATTCACCAGGTTGTCCGGCTCGATCTCCAGCTGGCTGAACTGGGCTTCGAAGGTGCTGGCGCTCTCTTCATAAGTGGTGCTGGGCTGCATGCCCCAGGACTGTTTGATGTGCATGCGTGGCAAGGTCACCTCTTCTTCCTGGGTGGCATAGGCATTGTCCGGACCGTACTGGTAGGAGGCGGCAATATTGAGTGCCGATGCCATCGCCATCGCCGAAGCCCGCAGGGCCTTGGCGCCGTCGAAGTTGAGGGTGACAGACTCGTCGTCACCATAGGTAGCGCTGTAATCCGGATCCTGGATGTCGGCCAGGGTAGCGGCGACTTTTTCCATGCTGTCGGCATAGGCGCCCATCAGCTGGGCCACGTCACGGGTGTAACCCTTGCCACCTTTGAGCGCCACGGCAGCGGTGCCGGGGGTGTGGATGATCACATCGATCACCTTGGCCAGATTGGTACTGTAACCATTGCCAATGGCGGAAGATGTGAAGCCCAGGCGCTCGGCAACCACGGGGTTGTTGGTCACTTCGAGCATGGTCAGCATGGCCAGCACAATCTGGCGATCTACCTTGCCAGTGTCTGTGGTTTCAGCCTGCAGCGTGCCTTTGTAATCCTTGAGCTTGCTCTCGACATCCAGATTCTTCAGGTCGGTCAGCCCCTGCAGATCGGAGAGTACCTTGTCGACCGCGACAGAGCGGCCATTGACCCCTGCCAGGGTGGCGGAGAGGTGGTCTTTCGCGGCGGCCAGGGAGACGACGTCCTTGGTCAGACCCGCAGTCTTCAGCGCCTCGACCAGTGAGGTGTTGAAGGCGTCGTCGCTACCCAGTTCGATGATCCCCAGTTGCGCGACCTGCGCCTTGTCGAGGGTGATGCCATTTTCTGGCTTGCTGTCGCTGTCGAGCGTCTGCAGCAATGCGGCAATGCGGATCGCTCTCTCCTTGTCGTCACCGGCCAGGGTATATGGTGTCACCAGCGAGTTGCCCGCCTTGAGCGTCACGGAACCCAGAGGCTGGTTACCCAGTGCGAAGGAGCAGTTGTCACCATCATCAAACAGGAATTCACCCTTGGCGTTGGTCACACCAACGTAGTCGTCACACCGATAGTCGAGGCCACCCACGACCGAATCCAGAAAGACGGCTGTATGCTGGGGCTTGCTGCCCGTGTCGGTGCCACCGCCGTTATTGCTACCACCACTGTTGCCGCCCCCATTATCGTCACCACCGCCCCCGCAAGCGGTCAACATGACACCGGAAAGCACACAAGCCACAGCCATACTCAGCACGTTTTTTTTCATTTTTATCACCCGAACAAATGTAAAAAATACGCCCCCATCCTGGGGGCGCAATCAATTCGGGCACACCCTAGCGTACTCATATGAAAAATACCAATGCATTTCCATATGAGTGTGGTCATTGTCACCAACGACAACCGCGATCGGAGGAGCGGCACAAACCTGGCGGGCAACTCTGGGGGTATTTGCATCAATAAATCAGCAGCCACGCCATGGTGCCGGATTAATAACGCTCGGCTCACCGCTGCAGACCACTCGGTGACAGGAGCGGTATCCTCTCTCATGATTTGGTGCCGATGGACACCTCTTTTTTCATCGCCGGAGGAAAACGCTTGCGTATAACCTCATGAATAGAAACACAAATGTCATTTGGCGCCTATTAATCGCAGCATTTAACTCTGCAAACAAACCTAAAAACAAACACTTATAAAGCAATTTGCTTATATTTCAAACCGTTAACGCAAACGTTTTTCCTCTATGATCCCCTTGACCCACAGGCTGGCTCACTTACAGTTAGCCAGCGTGCTTTATGACCTGCCAAGACAGGTTGTGGACCCTCACATAACAATCAAGGATACGATCGTGACTAAAGTGCTCAAGCTGGCCACCGTGGCCGCCCTCACCCTCGCTGCCCTTTCTGCCCAGGCAGCCTCCGAGCCCGCCGTCATCTATGACACCGCTGGCAAATTCGACAAGTCCTTCAACGAAGCCGTGTTCCGCAACGGCGTCGAAGTCTACAACAAGGACAAAGGCGTCAAGGTCAAGGAGTTCGAACCTCAGAACGAAGCCCAGCGCGAGCAGGGCCTGCGCCGTCTGGCCAGCCGTGGCAACGGCCCCATCGTCGCCGTCGGCTTCAACATGGGTTCCGCGGTAGAGAAGGTTGCCACCGAATTCCCGAAAACCCAGTTCACCATCATCGACATGGTGGTCGACAAGCCGAACGTACAGTCCCTCATCTTCAAGGAGCATGAAGGCTCCTTCCTGGTGGGTGCCCTGGCGGCCATCGCCTCCAAGAGCGGCAAGGTCGGCTTCGTGGGCGGCATGGACATCCCGCTGATCCGCAAATTCCAGTGCGGCTATGAGCAGGGCGCCAAGTACATCAATCCGAAGATCGACGTGTACCAGAACATGACCGGCTCCACCCCGGCGGCCTTCGCCGACCCGGCCAAGGGTGCGGAGCTCGCCAAGTCCCAGTTCGCCAAGGGCGCCGACGTGGTCTATGCCGCCGCCGGCGGTACCGGTATCGGTGTCTATCAGGCTGCCAAGGACGAAGGCAAGCTGGCCATCGGCGTGGATTCCAACCAGAACCACCTGCAACCTGGCACCATGCTGACCTCCATGGTCAAGGATGTTGGCCTGGCCGCTTACAAGTCCTGGGATGACGCCGCCAAAGGCAGCTGGAAGCCGGGCATCCAGACCCTGGGTCTGGCGGAAGGCGGTGTTGACTGGGCGCTGGACGAGAACAACGCCAAGCTGATCACCCCGGAAATGAAGGCCAAGGTCGAAAGCATCAAGGCCGACATCATCGCCGGCAAGATCAAGGTGCACGACTACATGAGCGACAACTCCTGTAAGTACTGATACTGCGAGTACCGAGTCTCTGCTACGACTCTCAACCCAGACCGGCCCGCACGGGCCGGTTTTTAGTCTCTACTTCATGACCCGCAAGGACTGCATCATGGACCAGACAGATCGCTATGCCATCGAATTAAGAGGTATCGATAAGCGCTTTGGCGAGGTTTACGCCAACAAGCAGATCGACCTTCAGGTTCGTAAAGGCAGCATTCACGGCATCGTCGGCGAAAATGGCGCCGGCAAGTCGACCCTGATGAGCATCATCTACGGTTTCTACCACGCCGACAAAGGCGAGATGCTGATCGACGGCAACCCCTTCAAACCCCATGGCTCCCAAGATGCGATTGCCGCAGGGGTGGGCATGGTGCACCAGCACTTTATGCTGGTGAACAATTTTACTGTTTTAGAAAACGTGATCCTCGGCGCGGAAAACGGCTGGCACCTGGGCAAGAGCCTGGCGGCGGCCGAGAAACTGCTCGGCGAGCTGGCCCGGGACTATGGTCTCGAGGTGCCGCTGCACGAGAAAGTCGAGGATCTGCCGGTGGGCCTGCAACAGCGGGTCGAGATCCTCAAGGCGCTCTATCGCGGCGCCCGCATCCTGATCCTCGACGAGCCCACCGGGGTGCTGACCCCGCAGGAGGCGGATCACCTGTTCGAGGTGCTGAAAAAGCTGCGGGATCAGGGGGCGACCATCATCCTCATCACCCACAAGCTGCGGGAGATCCTGGCCATCACGGATCAGGTTTCCATCATGCGCCGGGGGGAGATGGTGGCCCACGTCGCCACCAAGGACACCGACAAGGAGCAGCTCGCCGAGCTGATGGTGGGCCGCAAGGTGCGCCTCAAGGTCGACAAGGGCACCGCCCAGCCGGGCGAAGCCAAGCTCAAGGTCGATGGCCTCTCTTACGTCGATGACGCCGGGGTGGAGCGGGTCAAGTCCGTCAGCTTCGCGGTGCGCGCCGGGGAAGTGGTCGGCATCGCCGGGGTCTCCGGCAACGGCCAGTCCGAGCTGCTCAGCCTGCTCGGCGGCATCCTCAAGCCCAGCAAGGGCAGCTTCACCATCGCCGGAGCCCAGAACCACGAGGTGAGCCTGAGCCATCCGGCCGATCCGGAGCGGGTGCGTAACTTCGGTCTCGGCCACATCCCGGAAGACCGCCACAAGATGGGGCTCATCAACCGCTTCGAGGCGAAAGAGGCCTTCATCCTCGGTTATCACCGCCGCACCCAGTACAACAAGGGCTGGCTGCAGAACAAAGAGGCGATCCTGCAGGATTGCCAGGCCAAAATGGACAAGTGGGACGTGCGCCCGCCCCATCCCGAGCACAAGACTGCCAACTTCTCCGGCGGCAACCAGCAGAAGCTGGTGATCGCCCGGGAAGTGGAGCAGGACCCGGATGTGCTGCTGGTCGGCCAGCCGACCCGGGGCGTCGACATCGGCGCCATCGAGTACATCCACCAGCAGATCATCGCCATGCGCGACAAGGGCAAGGCGGTGCTGCTGGTGTCGGTGGAGCTCGACGAGATCATGAGCCTCTCTGACCGCATCCTGGTCATCGCCGACGGCCGCATCGTCGGCGAGCTGGATGGCGCCAAGGCGGATGAGCGCACCATAGGTCTGATGATGGCAAATATCGTTCCCGACGAGGTGGCGGCAAGCCAACCCGAAGGAGCCGCATCATGAACCAGGTATCCTGCCGTGAAACATGGGGTCTGATGATGGTCAACACACCCGTGCCTGACGAGATTGCCAAGGAGGCCCACTGATGAGCCAAGTACGTATTCCTGCCTGGATCTCCGTGGGCGTGCTGCCCGCGGTCAACATCCTGCTGGCCTTCCTGGTGTCGGCCATCCTGTTCTACTACCTCGACATCAACCCGATCGATGCCGCCGAGATCATGTGGTATGGCGCCTTCGGCACCGGCGAGGGGATAGGCTTCACCCTCTACTACGCCACCGGCTTCATCTTCACCGGTCTGGCGGTGGCGGTGGCCTTCCACGCCGGCCTGTTCAACATCGGCGGTGAGGGGCAGGCCTATATCGGCGGCCTGGGTGTGGGGCTGGTCTGTCTGCTGCTCGGGGACGTGCTGCCGTTCGCCCTGCTGCTGCCGCTCGCCATCATAGCCGGTGGCCTGTTCGGTGCGGCCTGGGCCTTCATCCCGGCCTGGCTGCAAGCCAAGCGGGGCAGCCACATCGTCATCACCACCATCATGTTCAACTTCATCGCCGCCTCCCTGATGGCCTACCTGCTGGTCGACGTCTTCAAGCCGCCAGGATCCATGGCCACGGAGAGCAAGGTGTTCGCCGTGGCGAGCTGGCTGCCGAAGATGAGCGAACTGGCAGCCGGTTTCGGTGTGGAGATGCCGAACAGCCCCCTCAACATCAGCTTCTTCTGGGCGCTGATCTGCGCGGCCCTGGTGTGGGTCTTCATCTGGCATACCCGCTGGGGCTACGAGATCCGCTCGGTGGGCGCCAGCCAGAGCGCCTCCGCCTATGCGGGCATCTCCTACCCCAAGGTGGTGATCCTGGCCATGGTGATCTCCGGCATGCTAGCGGGCTTCTTCGCCCTCAACGTGCTGCAGGGCGAGCTGCACCAGATCAAGCTCAACTTCGTGGAAGGCTTCGGCTTCACCGGCATCGCGGTGGCCCTGATGGGTCGCAACCACCCGGTCGGCGTCATCATCGCCAGCCTGCTGTTCGGCTTCCTCTATCAGGGTGGCGCCGAGCTCAGCTTCGAGTTCGGGGTGGATCGCAACATAGTGGTGGTGCTGCAGGGTCTGGTGATCCTGTTCTGTGGCGCCCTTGAGCACATGCTGCGTCCGCGCATCGAGCAGGCCTACCTGGCGTTTGCCAACCGCTCAACCGCACAAGTGAAGGGAGTCTGATCATGTTCGAAATGCTGATCCTGATGTTGGACGCCACCATACGTACCGCGCCGCCGCTTATTCTGGCGGCCATGGCGGGCATGTTCTGCGAGCGCTCCGGGGTGGTCAACATCGCCCTGGAGGGCAAGCTGCTGGCGGCGGCCTTCGCCAGTGCGGCCGCGGCCGCCGTCTCCGGCTCCGCCTGGATTGGGCTGGGTGCCGGGGTGGGTGTCTCCATCCTGTTCGCCCTGCTGCACGGCTTCGCCACCATCACCCACCGCGGGGATCAGGTGGTGAGCGGCATGGCCATCAACATACTGGCGGCCGGTCTGACCGTCACCCTGGGCCGTTACTGGTTCGATCAGGGGGGTCAGACCCCGGCGCTCTCCGGCGATGCCCGTTTCGCCCCCATCGATCTGCCCTTCGCCAAGGAGCTCTATGACGTGCCCGTCATCGGCCAGCTCTACAGCGAGCTGCTGAGCGGTCACTCCCTGCTGGAGTACGTGGCGTTCGCCGCCGTGCCCCTGGCCTGGTGGGTGCTGTTCCGTACCCGCTTCGGCCTGCGGCTGCGGGCGGTGGGCGAGGCCCCGGCGGCGGTGGATACCGCAGGTATCTCCGTGGTGCGGATGCGCTACACGGCGCTCATCATCGGCGGCCTGCTGGCGGGGATCGGGGGCACCTATCTGGCGGTAGCCCAGACCGCCCAGTTCATCCCCAACATGAGCGCGGGCAAGGGCTTCATGGCGCTGGCGGCCCTGGTGTTCGGCAAGTGGCGCCCCTGGAACGCCATGGCGGCCTGCCTGCTGTTCGGCTTCCTCGACGCTGTCGCCATCCGGTTGCAGGGGGTCAGCATAGGCGACTTCCCGATCCCGGTGCAGGCCATAGAGGCGCTGCCCTACATCTTGACGGTCTTCCTGCTGGCCGGCTTCATCGGCAAGGCGGTGGCCCCCAAGGCCCTCGGCACCCCCTATGTCAAGGAGCGGGAATAGCGCTTCGCCCATACCAAAAATGCAAGAAGGCCCACGAATGTGGGCCTTTTTTTACGCGGTTCATTCCCCCTGGCACCTCAGTTTATCTTGCCCATCTCGATGGCGAAGCTGGTGGCCAGCTGGGCGAACTTGAGGGCGTGTGAGGCTGAGGGATCCGAGTTCTGCAAGGTGTCCTGGGCGGTGTGGATCTTGGGGTTGTAGTCGTTGAAGCGCGACTCGAACGGCATGGCGGCCGGGTAGCCCTGATTGTGCCAGGAGGCGTGATCCGAGCAGCCGTAACCGCAGCTGTCGTAGCCGTAGCGGATCTGGGGCAGGTAGGCGTCGAGCAGTTGGGCCAGATAGCCGGTCAGCCCCTGGTCGGTGTAGTCGGTCATGAAGACGATATCTTCCGCCGATCCCTGGTAGTTGGTCATGTCCAGTTGCAGCGCCGCCAGCACCTTGGTATTGGCCGCCTTGTAGCGGGTGGCGATGTCCTTGGAGCCGCGCAGCCCCACCTCCTCCGCCGCATAGCCGATGAACTGCAGGGTGCGCTCCGGCTGGCGGCCCTGCTCGGCGATGACCCGCAGCACCTCGGTCAGGGTAGCGATGCCGGAGGCATCGTCGTCGGCGCCGGGGGCCAGGGTGCGGCTGCTCGGGGCGGCGCCCGCGGTGGAGTCGAGGTGGCCGCCGAGTACCACCACTTCGTCCGGGTAGCGGCTGCCCTTGAGGGTCAGCACCACGGATTGCTGCGGATAGCCGCTGTGCTTGACCCGGCTGACGCTGGCCCAGGGCAGGGTCGCGCTCAGACTCTGCCACTGGCCGGCCACCCAGTCCGCCGACTGCACCCCTGTGGTGGTGGTGTAGTAGCGGTTGCGCCAGCTCGAGAGCTGGCTGATGGTGCCGACTATCTTGCCCTGATCCAGATGGGGCAGCAGCCGGTTGACGCTGGCCCCCTGGGTCAGCGGCGGCGCGCTGAACAGGTTCTGGCTGATGGGCTGGGCCATGCTCTGCAGGGCGTCGGCCAGGGTGCTGTGCACCACGTAGCCGCCGCAGCGCTGGTGCCCTTCGTGCATCAGGTGGGAGAGGGTGCCAAGCTCGCTCGCCTCGACCTGGGCCAGCTGGATGGGGGCACCGCTGGCGCTGAACAGGGGGGCCAGCCTGGCCTTGACCTGCTTGAGTTCGACGCCGCTGTCGGCACCGACCGTGATCCAGACGGGTTCGGCGGCCTGTGCGGCGAGGGGCAGCAGGGGGAGCAAGAGGGCGGTCAACAAGGGTTTCATATCGGATCCTTCCAGATAGAGTGGCGGGCAAAAGTGCCAAATGGGTGTCATAAGACGACCGGTCCAGTCTAGCCAAGGAGGCTGACCGGCGAATTTGCCCGTCTGGTGCGGCCGTCCCCCCGTCCGGTGGGGGCCGCTGCAGGATCTGCTGTCTACTGCGCCGGTATCAGGGGAGCGGACGGAGCTTTGTGCTGGCGGGGGGGTTCCACAGGGCGTGCCCGCCGGACAGGACGATGACAACCCAGGCTGGGGGGCTGACAAAGGGAGTCAAACTGTGCCATATCGGCGCGGATAGCCGGGGGGGCAGCGGTTTTTTATGAGGCGCCTGTTGTCATCCGGGCGTCAACCTATGGGGCGCACCAGCGCCGGCTGGGCGGGATCGCTGAGCCGCTCGGCGAGGTAGTCCACCAGCAGCCGCACCTTGGGGGAGAGGTGGCGGTTGTGGGGATAGAGGGCCCAGATCCCCTCCTCGGGCGCCCGCAGCTCCGGCAACAGCTCGATGAGATCTCCCCGGGCCAGGTGCTCGCTCACGTAGTAGTCCGGCAGCTGGATGATGCCTATCCCCTTGAGCGCCGCGTCCAGCAGGGCGTGGCCGCTGTTGCAGTGGAGCAGGCCGCGCACCCGCACGCTGTGGGGTTTACCGTCCAGAGTGAAGTGCCACTCGTCGCCGTTGCCCACCAGGCAGTGGTGGCGGGCCAGCTCGGAGAGGCTGTTGGGCATGCCGTGGCGGGCGGTATAGGCCGGCGAGGCGCACACATAGGGCACCCGCTGGGCCAGCTTGCGGGCCACCAGGGTCGAGTCCTTCAGGTGGCCGAGGCGGATCGCCAGATCGAACCCCTCGTGCACCAGATCCAGCAACTGGTTGGTGAGGTTGAGGGTCACCTCCAGCTGGGGGAAGCGCACCATGAAGTCGTTCACCAGGGGGGCTATGCGACTCTCGCCGTAGGAGACGGGGGCCGTGATGCGCAGGGACCCTTGCGGCACCGCCTGATGGCGTCCCAGTGCCAGCTCCGCCTCGTAGAGGTTGTCCAGCAACTGGCGACAGTGGCGAAAGTAGATCTCGCCGAGCTCGGTGAGCCGCACCTGACGGGTAGTGCGCAGCAGCAGCTTGGCCTGCAGCCTGTCTTCCAGCTGCGCCACCTGCCGGCTGACTTGCGCCACCGACACCCCCAGCTTGCGGGCGGCCGGGGTAAAGCCCCCCTGCTCCGCCACGCTGACAAATTCACAGACCCCTTCCCAGCCGAACATTATTACCTGTGTGTAAAAGTGATTTGATATTTAGCCTTATTATCACCAAATCGGCGGGAAACTACACTGAATGTCCGAACTCATTTCCGTTCACCCACACAACCACGAGGACATCATTCATGGCACAGGTTCAGAGCATCAAGTGTAAAGCCGCCATCGCCTGGGGACCGGGTCAGCCCCTCTCCATCGAAGAGGTCGAGGTCATGCCGCCCCAGGCTGGCGAGGTGCGGGTGCGGATCGTCGCCACCGGCGTCTGCCACACCGACGCCTTCACGCTGTCTGGTGAAGATCCGGAAGGGGTCTTCCCCTGCATCCTGGGCCATGAGGGGGGCGGCATCGTCGAATCCGTCGGCGAGGGCGTCACCAGCGTCAAGGTGGGGGATCACGTGATCCCGCTCTACACCCCCGAGTGCGGCGAGTGCAAGTTCTGCAAGTCCGGCAAGACCAACCTGTGCCAGAAGATCCGCGCCACCCAGGGCAAGGGGCTGATGCCGGACGGCACCACCCGCTTCTCGAAAGATGGCCAGCCCATCTATCACTACATGGGCACCTCCACCTTCAGCGAATACACGGTACTGCCGGAGATCTCCATCGCCAAGGTGGACCCGGCCGCCCCCCTGGAAGAGGTCTGCCTGCTCGGCTGCGGCGTCACCACCGGCATAGGTGCCGTGATGAACACCGCCAAGGTGAAGGAGGGTGAGAGCGTCGCCATCTTCGGGCTGGGGGGCATAGGCCTCTCCGCCATCATAGGCGCGCGTCTCGCCAAGGCCGGCCGCATCATCGCCATCGACATCAACGAGAGCAAGTTCGAGCTTGCCCGCAAGCTGGGCGCCACCGACTGCATCAACCCGAACAAGTTCGACAAGCCCATCCAGGAGGTGATCGTCGAGATGACCGACGGCGGCGTCGACTTCTCCTTCGAGTGCATCGGCAACGTCAAGGTGATGCGTGCGGCGCTGGAGTGCTGCCACAAGGGCTGGGGCGAGTCGGTCATCATAGGCGTGGCCGGCGCGGGCCAGGAGATCAGCACCCGTCCGTTCCAGCTGGTCACAGGCCGGGTCTGGCGCGGCAGCGCCTTCGGCGGGGTGCGCGGTCGCAGCGAACTGCCGAGCTATGTGCAGCGCTACATGCAGGGTGAGTTCCGCCTCGACGACTTCATCACCCACACCATGCCCCTCGAGCAGATCAACGAGGCCTTCGATCTGATGCACGAAGGCAAGAGCATCCGCACCGTCATCCACTACTGATCCCATGAGAGCCCCGCCCATAGATACATGGGCGGGGCAAGGAGTCCTTCCATGAATCTGGACATCATCAGCAGCAACAAGAGCTTCGGCGGCTGGCACAAGCAGTATCGCCACCCCTCCACCGTGCTCGATTGCGAGATGCGCTTCGCCATCTATCTGCCGCCCCAGGCCCTCACCGGCCAGAAGGTGCCCGTGCTCTACTGGCTCTCCGGCCTCACCTGCACCGACGAGAACTTCATGCAGAAGGCGGGGGCCCAGCGCATCGCCGCCGAGCTCGGCATCGCCCTGGTGGCGCCGGACACCAGCCCCCGCGGCGAGGGGATCCCGGACGACCCCGGTTACGATCTCGGCATGGGGGCCGGCTTCTATGTCAACGCCACCCAGCACCCCTGGCGGGCGCACTACCAGATGTATGACTACGTCACCCGGGAGCTGCCCGAGCTCATCGAGACCCACTTCCCGGTCTCGACCAGGCGCGCCATCAGCGGCCACTCCATGGGGGGCCACGGCGCCCTGATCGCCGCCCTGCGGGAACCCGGCCGCTACCGCTCGGTGTCGGCCTTCAGCCCCATCAGCCACCCGAGCCGCGCCCCCTGGGGCCAGAAGGCCCTCGGCGCCTATCTCGGCAACAACCCCTTGCTGTGGCAGGAGTGGGACGCCTGCCAGCTGCTGCGCCACCACGACAGCCAGCCCCTGCCGACCCGGGTGGACGTGGGGCTGGACGACCCCTTCCTGACGGAGCAGCTCGGCATAGACGCTCTGGCCGAGATCGCGACCGCCAAGGAGTGGCCCCTGGCGCTTCATCGCCATGCCGGCTATGACCACAGCTACTACTTCGTGGCGAGCTTCATCGAGGAGCACCTGCGCTTTCACGCCAGCCACCTCGGCGAACCAGCCCAGGGCTGACCAGGGGGCGGACAGGCCCCCCATGGTCACCCGCCCCCCATCAGCGGGCGGCCATAAACAAGGGAACAGGGAGACAAGGATGACGATCTTCACCACGCTGCTGGCCATGCCGGACCAGTTCGCACGACTGCTGGCACAGGTGCCCGCCGACCAGCTGGACTGGGAGCCCGCCAACTGGGCCGGGATCCCCTCAGAGCGCTTCAGCGCCCGGGGGCACCTCTGCCACCTGCTGGACATCGAGACGCAAGGCTACCAGGTGCGCTTTCGCCGTACCCTGGAAGAGAGCCTGCCGGCGCTCGCCTCCCTCGATGGCTATCAGCTGGCGCTGGACCATGATTACCCCCGGCAGGATCCTGCGGTGCAGCTCGACCGCTTTCGCACCGCCCGTATGCAGACGGTGGAGTGGCTCAGGGCACTGCCCTCCAGCGCCTGGCAGCGGCGTGCCCGCTATGGCGGCTATGGGGAGGTGACCCTGGACGGTCTGGTGCGCCTGCTCGCCAGCCATGACCACCAGCACCTCGCCGGCATGCAGTGGCTGCTGATGCGGCTCAATGCGGATCTGGAGCTCGCGCTGCCCCTCGAGTGAGAGAAAGCAGCGCGACCATGGATAACAAAACAGGCCCTGCATGGGCCTGTTATTTAGCTGTCATCGCGCCGGATACTCAGCTTCCTGCCCGGGAGATGGCGCCGGACCCTGCGATCTCGCTCTCCAACCTGGGGTTGCCCAGATAGCTGACCGAGCCGGAGCCGGCGATGCCGACCTTCAACAACGCGCTGGCATTCACTGCCACGTCGCCACTGCCGGCGATATTGACCTCGACCTCCTCTCCTTTGAACTGGGCGCCCGACACGCCACCGGCACCGGCGATGTTGAGCTCCACTTCCCTGGCCGAGCCCTGCCCCAGATCCAGGCTGCCCGCACCGGCAATATTGCCCTCCAGTCGATCCAGTGCCAGCTGGCTGGCGACTATATCCCCCAGGCCGGCCACCGACAGTACCAGCTCGTCTCCCGAAAAACCGCTCAGATCGCCGCGAGCCAGGCCCGCCAGCGCCAGCTCATGGAGCTCGGGCAGGGTGATGGTGATATCGATGGGCTCGGGGGGATCGAGCCGGTAGCCCTCCTTCACCTCTATCTCCAGCTTGTCCTCCTGCTCGGTCAGCTCCAGGTAGGGCAGCAGGTTCCCCTGCCCGCGGATCAAGATGCTCCTCTCTTCCCCCGCCACCAGATGGATATTGGCGGGCACCCCGGCCAGAACCCGGGTCACCTCCCGGCCCAGGGGGTGCTGCTGCTCAACCAGAGCCCCGGTCCCGCTCACCTTGACGTCATCCTGCCAGCTGCAACCACCCAGCCCCAGGGCCAGCACGGCTCCCATCATCCATTTCATCGCCACTCTCCTCGTTGTGTGTTGGCAAACGCGACCCCTAGGTCCGCACAGCCTGGTGCAGGGGCGATTGCAAGCCACATGCCATAGAACCAAGACTATGATTTTAAACTGAAAATCAGATTTCATCTTCACCACATCCCTCATCTTTGAGAGCCATTCAGACCATATGTTGGTCAAACTCACCATGCCCGAACGGGGGGAGACAGCCCGCCGGCAGGGCCAGTCGCCGCCGGAGGAGCAAGTTTTTGGTTGCCGCCCCGGTCTGTTGAGCCAATAGTGATACCTTGTGCGTATAGAGCTCTCCACCGTGCATTTGTCACTGCCAACAAGGAGTCAGAGCGTGACCCAAGTCAGCCACCCATTCGCCAGCCCAGAGGGCCTGCCGGCCCCGACCCGCACCCCGCTGCTCGGCGGCGACGATCCCGAGCACAAGCGCCGCGAGCTGCTCGACTACTTCTGTCAGACCTTCGATCTCTACGACAGCCTGTTTGACTGCCTGGCCGACGAGCGGGCCTGGTTCAACAAGGCGATCCCCCTGCGCCACCCCCTCATCTTCTACTACGGCCACACCGCCGCCTTCTTCGTCAACAAGCTGCTGGCGGCGCGCCTCATTGACCAGCGCCTCGATCCCCGCATCGAGGCCATGGTGGCCATAGGGGTGGACGAGATGAGCTGGGACGATCTGGACGAGACCCACTACGACTGGCCCGCCGTCAGTGAACTGCGCGACTACCGCGGCCGCGTGCGCGCCCTGGTGTGTGATTTCATCGAGCGTATGCCGATCGAGTTGCCCATCCATTGGCAGAGCCCGGCCTGGGTCATCCTGATGGGCATAGAGCACGAGCGCATCCACCTGGAGACCTCCAGCGTGCTGATCCGCCAGCTGCCCCTGGCCTGGGTGCAGCCGCAGCCCTATTGGCCCTCCTGCACCCAGGCCCGCCACAGGCGCGACCAGGTGCCCGCCAACAGCCTGCTGCCGGTGGCCGGCGGTCGGGTACGCCTCGGCAAGCAGGACGCCACCTACGGCTGGGACAACGAATACGGCGAGCGCCACATAGCGCTGGCCCCCTTCCAGGCCAGCCGCATGCTGGTGAGCAACGCCGAGTTTTTCGATTTCGTGCAGGCGGGCGGCTACCAGACCCGGGCCTGGTGGGACGACGAGGGCTGGGGCTGGTGCCAGTATGCCAGGGCGCGCATGCCCAGCTTCTGGGTCGGCGACCCCAGCGAGCCCGAGCAACTGCAACTGCGGCTGATGACCGAACAGATCCCCCTGCCCTGGGACTGGCCGGTGGAAGTGAACCAGCTGGAGGCCGCCGCCTTCTGTCGCTGGAAGGCGGATCAGACCGGCCTGTCCATCCAGCTGCCGAGCGAGGGGGAGTGGGCGCTGCTGCGCGAGCAGGTGCCCGGGGATCAACCGGACTGGCTGGAGGCACCCGGCAACATCAACCTGGCCCGCTTCGCCTCCTCCTGCCCGGTGGATGCCTGCCCCCAGGGCGACTTCTTCGATCTGGTGGGCAACGTCTGGCAGTGGACCAGCACCGCCATCGACGGCTTCGAGGGGTTCAAGGTGCACCCCCTCTACGACGACTTCTCCACCCCCACCTTCGATGGCAAGCACAGCCTCATCAAGGGCGGCAGCTGGATCAGCACAGGCAACGAGGCGCTCAGGTCCTCCCGCTACGCCTTCCGCCGCCACTTCTTCCAGCATGCGGGCTTCCGCTATCTGGTCTCACGCTATCAGGAAGCCATCACAGTGAATCCTTATGAAACCGACGCCCTGGTGGCGCAATACCTCGACTTCCAGTACGGCCCGACCCACTTCGGGGTGGCCAACTACGCCCAGACGCTTGCTGATCTTGCCAGCGAGCTGTGCAGCCGCCATGAGCGGGCGCTGGACATCGGCTGCGCCACCGGCCGCGCCAGCTTCGAGCTGGCCCGCCACTTCCAGCACGTGGACGGGGTGGACTACTCGGCCCGCTTCATCGACGTGGCGCTGGCGCTGGCCAGCCAGGACAGCTTCCGCTATGCCCTGCCCCTGGAGGGGGATCTGGTGGAGTATTGCGAGGCGCGCCTCTCCCGCCATGATCTGGGCCGCGAGCAGGCCGATCGGGTCCACTTCAGCCAGGGGGATGCCTGCAACCTCAAGCCCAGGTACGAGCACTACGATCTGGTGCTCGCCTCCAACCTGATCGACCGGCTGCGGGAGCCCGCCCGCTTCCTGCGGGACATTGCTCCGCGCCTTCGCAGCGGCGGCCTGCTGGTGCTCACCAGCCCCTACACCTGGCTGACCGACTACACCCCCAAGGCGAACTGGCTCGGCGGCATCCGTGAAAATGGCGAGGCCCTCTCCACCCATCAGGCGCTGCAACGGCTGCTGGCGGCGGAGTTCGAGGAGTTGTGCCCGCCGAGAGACGTGCCCTTCGTCATCCGCGAGACCGCCCGCAAGCACCAGCACACGGTGGCCCAGCTCACCGTCTGGCGCAAACGCTGAGGGAGCGGCAAACGAAAGAGGGAGGCCCATGGCCTCCCTCTCTTGTATCCGGGCATCTTACCCCTCCTGAGCCTGGGGCAGGGCCTCCTGCTCGCGGTAGCGGCGGGCCAGCACGGCGCACACCATCAGCTGGATCTGGTGGAAGATCATCAGCGGCAACACCATGACCCCGACGCTGGCAGCGGGGAACATGACGTTGGCCATGGGCACACCATTGGCCAGGCTCTTCTTGGAGCCACAGAAGACGATGGTGATCTCGTCCGCCCTGTTGAAGCCGAGGCGGCGGCTGATCCAGACGTTCCAGCAGAGCACCAGGGCCAGCAGCACGCAGCTCAGCAACACTATGCTGGCCAAGTCATACCAGCCGACCTGATGCCAGATCCCCTGCACCACGGCCTCGCTGAAGGCCACATAGACCACCAGCAGGATGGAGCTCTGATCCAGCTTGCCGATCAGCGGCCGATGGCTGTCGACCCAGCAGCCGATGAGGGGCCGCGACAGATGGCCCACCACGAAGGGCAGCATCAGCTGCACCATGATGGCCTGGATGGAGTGCCAGGTGTCGACCCCCTCCCCCTGCACCTGGATCATCAGCCCCACCAGCACAGGGGAGAGGAAGATGCCGAGGATGCTGGAGGCCGAGGCGCTGCACACCGCCGCCGACACATTGCCCCCGGCCATCGAGGTGAAGGCGATGGCCGATTGCACCGTGGCGGGCAGGGCGCACAGATAGAGGAAGCCGAGGTAGATGGCCGGGCTCAGCCAACTCGGCACCAGCGGCGTGAGCAAGAGCCCCAGCAGCGGGAACAGCAGGAAGGTGCTGGCCATCACCACCAGATGGAGCCGCCAGTGGCCGAGGCCCGCCAGCAGGTTCTGGCGCGACAGCTTGGCGCCATGCATGAAGAACAAGAGCGCCACCGCCAGCTTGGTCAGCAGCGCGAACCAGACGGCCACCTGGCCCTCGCAGGGGAAGAAGGAGGCCAGGGCCACCACGGCAATCAATACAGAGGTAAAGGGATCCAGACGCACGGGGAGTCTCCAGGGAAAGCGCGTCCCGCACCGGATGGGGGACGACAGGGCACAGGAGGGCCATCCTCTGACGGCGACCCTCGATACGAAACCCCAGCTTACCCCGAACACAGGGAGGCGCAAAGTTGAGCGACGGCTCCAAGCATTCAGTGAAATTAAACGAGTTGGTTTTTAGCGCTTTAAAACTAAACACCAAGGGCGACCAAGGCAGGCGAGGAGACAAAAAAACGGGTGGCCAGAGGCCACCCGCGCTGCACCACAGCCGGCATTCAGATCTGCCGGGCCAGGGTGTCGTCCCCCACCTTGCCCCCGGCGGCCAGCTTGCGGGCCTGACGCTTCTCGAAGCGGGAGATCCACCAGTAGGCCAGCGCCGAGAAGACGGCGGTCATGAAGACGTTGATGAAGAAGGCGCGCACCAGATCCACCCCGGCCGGGAAGGCGGAGGCACTCATGCTCACCACGAAGATGGCGATCAGCACAGAGACCACGCTCATGCCGAAGGTGCGCGATCCCATGCGGAACTCGCGGGGGGTGTCGTCGTGTTTCCAGCGGAAGACGAAGTAGGCCACCATGATGAAGATGGGCGGCAGCATGGCGGTGCCGGCGGTAAGGTTGATGGCGGTGTTCATCATCTGCTGCACCGACTCGGAGCCGAAGCCGTTGACCACCAGCATCACGAACACGAACACAAACTGCCACCAGGCGGCGCGCACCGGCACCCCGTGCTCGTTGAGCTGGGTGGTCTTGTCGCCATAGACCCCCTGGGGGATCTCGGAGAAGTGGATCTTCACCGGCGCCGAGGTCCACATCATCATGGAGCCGAACATGGCGATGAAGAGCACCACCCCGACCGCGCGGCCGACCAGGGTCTCGGAGAGCCCGAAGTACTGCGCCATGCCGGTGAAGATCTCCACCATGCCGCCGGCGTAGGTGAGGCTTTCCCGCGGCACGAAGACGTTCACCAGCAGGGAACCCAGCGCATACATGGCGCCTATGACCACACCGGCGATGATGATCACCTTGATAAAGGACTTCTGGCCGCCCTTGACGTCATTGAGATAGGCCGCCGCCGTCTCGGCTCCGCCCGCCGCCTGGAAGATCCAGCACATGATGCCCAGCGTCGCCCAGTTGACGGTCGGGGTCATGGCTTCCAGGGTGATGGGCTGGGCCGCCACATGGTCGCCGCCGAGGGCCATCAGGGCGCCCAGCACATAGATGGCGAACAGGGCGAAGACGCCGTAGGCCACCAGTTCGGCAATCTTGCCGAGCCAGCTCGCCCCCTTGGTGGAGATATGGGTCGCCGCCGCAAACAGCGCTATGGAGATGATCGAGGTGACGGTCGGCGAGAAGCTGTACTCATACCCCAGCATGGCGTAGGAGGCGTAGGCGATGACGTTCGGCAGCAGGGAGACGAACCAGAACAGGTTCACAAACCAGTAGAGGAAGGAGCCGAGGTAGGCCATACGGGTGCCGAGGGGTTTCTTGAGCCAGTCGTACATCCCCGACTCGGAGTCTTTATTGGCCGAGACGAACTCGGCAATGATGAAGACGAATGGCACGAAGTAGACGAGCGTGGCCAGCAGGAAAATGGGGGCCGAGCTGAGCCCCAGCTCTATGTTGTTGTTGACGATGTTGCGCACGTTGAACACGGCGGCAAAGGTCATCGACAACAGGGCAAACTTGCCTATGGTGCCGCGTACTGAATCAGACATATGTCCTCCAATGGACTCGCGCTCCCTGCGGGTAACGCTGTGACTCTGAATGTGTTCGGCAAGGGTCTGTCGGCCCCGCCATTTACTCTCTTGTTATGATCGGGCCGCCAGGGCGGCCTCGTTGGCAAACCGGCGCCGCCCTGCGGCACCGGCGCTCAATCGTTGGTTCAGACGATGGGGGTGCCCGGCGCCATCGGCACGCGAGGCTGCAACAACACGCTCTGGCTCTCGTCCGGGGTCTCGGCGCAGAGCAACATGCACTCGGAGCGTTCGCCCCGCATCCTGGTGGGCTTGAGGTTGGTCAGTACCACCACCTCGCTGCCCATCAGCTCCTCTTCGCTGTAGTAAGGCACCAGACTGGTGACGGTCTGCAGCGGCCGCTCGCCACCCACGTCGATCTGGACGATATAGAGCTTGTCGGCACCGGGATGGCGCACCACCTCCAGCACCTTGCCCACCTTCATCTCGATCCGTTTGAATTCGGCAAACTCGATCGTCTCGCTCATGCTCTTCTCCTTTTCTGGTTCAAGGGTTTACGGGTGGCCAGCGGCCACCCGGCTTGATGGGGTCATGACGGCTGGATGACCGCCTGCGCCGCCGGCTGGGCCTCTTTCACCCGCGCCTCGGCGCTGAGGGAGGCCTCGTATCTGTTGTATTTCCACCAGGCGAAGCCGAGGAAGATCACGATCCCGCCGACGTTGTAGAAGACGATGGTCATGATGTCGGCACCGGTCGGGAAGGTGGAGGCGAGGAAGCCCACCGAGAAGATGGCGATCAGCACCGACACCACGGCGATGCCTGTGGTGCGCGAGCCCATCTTGAAATCCCGCGGCAGGTGGTCGAGCTTCAGGCGCAGATTGAGGTAGGCCAGCATGATGAACAGCGGCGGCAGCATGGAGGCGGCGGCGGTCATGTTGATGACGGTGTTCATCAGATCCTGCGCGGTGTTGGAGCCGAGCGTCGGGATCACCATCAGCGGCAGCACGATGAGGTACTGGATCCAGGCTGCGCGGGCGGGCACGCCGTTCTCGTTCAGCTCGACCGTCTTCTTGCCGAAGATGCCGGCCGGGATCTCGGAGAAGAAGATCTTCACCGGGGTCGCCGTCCACATCAGCAGGGAGCCGAACATGGCGGTGAAGGAGACCAGCCCGACGAAGCGGTTCATCAGGATCTCCGGCAGGCCGAAGTAGGCCGCCAGCCCCTCGAACACCTGCACCGAGCCGCCGGTATATTTCAGGGTGCCGCTCGGCACGAACACGTTGATCAGCAGCGAGGCGATGGAGTAGAGCACGCCGATAAAGATCCCGGCGACGATGATCACCTTCACGAAGGACTTGGAGCCCCCTTTCACGTCATTGACGTAGACCGCCACCGACTCGGCGCCACCGGCCGCCATAAAGATCCAGGTGGTGATGCCGAGGAAAGCCCAGCTGAAATCGGGGATCATGGCCTCGACCGTGATGGGATCGGCCGGTTGAACGCCCCCCACCAGAGCCGTCCCCGCCAGCAGTATGTAGGAGAGGGTCAGCAGCAACATCAGGGACGAGGTCACCGAGGTGATGGGGCCGAGCATCTTGGCGCCGTTGGTGGAGACATAGGTGGCAAAGGCAAACAGCACCATGCTCAAGGCCGTGGTCGCCACCGGGGTGAGAATGTATTCGTAGCCGAGGAAAGCATAGGAGGCGTAGGCGATGACCCGCGGCAGCAGCGAGGTGAAGAAGAACAGGTTTACGAACCAGTAGGTGTAGGCGGAGATAAAGGCCCAGCGCCCGCCGAGGGAGCTCTTCACCCAGGCATAGACGCCCGCTTCGGAGTTTTTGTTCAGTGATACGAACTCCGCAATGATCAGGCAGAACGGAATGAAGTAAAAAAGGGTGGCCAGAAAGAACATCGGGGCCGAGGCCAGACCGATCTCGATGTTGTTGTTGATGACGTTGTTGAAGCTGAATACCGCCGCGAAGGTGAGCGACAGCAGACCAAACTTGCCTATCGTATTCCGTTTGGAATCAGACATGGTGCATCTCCAGACCTGTAGTTATTGCCGCGAAAGGGCGGGGCATGAGTTGTAGGGTGAGCCCCGCCCTTCCGGCTTTTATCAGTGCAAAAACAGCGGCTTGTTATTTGTTTTTGAAGTAGCCGCCTTCGACCGTGACCTTGATGATCACCTTGCGCACCGGGCTGTCGCCGACAAACCGGTAAGCCTCATCGTTCTCGAAGATCACCACCTGACCATTGCCGACTTTCTGGCGCTCACGCACCTCACCAGCCAGCCACTCGCGGTCTGTGGTGTCGTCATAGGCCTGCTCGACCCGCAGATCCGACTTGGCTGCCCACTCCACAGTCTCTTCCCCTTCCAGGTAGTAGTGGACGTCGAAGTAGCGGCGCAGCCCCTCGAACAGTGAGGTGGCCGGGCTGGCCCCCTCCTGCAAGCGGTAGGTGAGGGAGTCACCGATGGAGTGGCAAATGCCGGGCTTGAGGTTTGCCAGGTTGTCGATGGCCTCCACGCAGCGGCCCCACTTCTTGCCCTCCCGGTAGATGTTTTTGAACAGGGTCAGGTTGTCCAGGGTGATCATGCGAGGTTCCTCCCGCCGTTGATGGTGAGATCGAGCCCGGCCAGCGCAGCCGGATTGAGGTTGCCACGGGCGATGGGCAGCAGGGTCAGGCCGAAGCTGAACGGCTCGAAGCGCACCCGCCAGGAGTCCAGTACCTCGGAGCCCCAGGAGTTGGAGCCGAGCCCCAGCACCTTGTGATCCAGATTGAGGGTGAGATAACCGCAGGGCTCCAGCTCGTTGATGTGCTGCGCCGCGTGGATATGCTCCCAGCTGTAGGGCCAGACGCTCAGGTTGATGGGGGCATCGGGCCGCACGTAGAGACCGGCGCCGTGGCGGTTGGTCAGGGTCGCCCAGCGCACCTGCTGGCGGTTGCCGTTGTCCTGCGGGAAGGGGTAGTGCTCCCACATCTCGCTGACTGTGCTCTGGAAGCTGTCGATCCAGTTGCTCTGGCGGCTGTCCTGATAGTTCTCCCCCGGGCCCATGCCAAGGTAGTGCACCCGATCGAGATCCTGGCGAATACCCAGCTCGAAGCCGATCTTGGGGATGATGTCGTCATAACCGCCGTAGGGCTGGCCGGATAGTGCCACATGCAGTTGGCCATTCGGGCTCAGGGTGTAGACGTAGCGGCAGCGCATGCCGAAGTCGAACACCGGCGGCGCGATCAGACTCTCGACCGTTACCTCGACCGCATCACCCAGCTGGCGCCAGCTTAAGGTGCGGAAGTGCTCCTGCATGATCTGCAGGTGGTTCGGGTGCCACAGGCTCTCGTACTCCTGCTTGTGGTTGTCGATCATCGGCTTGAAGAAGGTGAGGCGCGGCGCCCGCTCGATGAGCTCGATACCGTCCTGCTGCCAGCTCACCAGCTTGCCGTCGAGGCGCGAGAAGCGCAGGGCGAAGCCGCTACCGCTCAAGGTCAGCGCGAGGCGCTCGTCGGCAATCTGCAGCGCAGTAGCGTTGGGGTTGGCAAAGGACTGCAACTGGCGAGTCGACTCTTTCAGCTGGAACTGGTACTGACCCAGCTCGTGCTCCGCCGCGCTGTAGCGGGTGGCGGTGGCCTTGATGACCCGCAGCTGGACGAAGGTTTCCCGCCCATCGAGGGACGGCAGTTCGAGCTGCAGCTCTGTGGTGGCACCGGGGGCAACCCCTTCCAGCCGGATTTGCTGGCTGGCCAGCAGTTCGCCCTCGGCCTTCACTTCGACCAGCAGACGGATATCGTCGAGAGTGGAGAACCAGTAGCGGTTTTCCACCGCCAGCTTGCCTCTGGTCAGATCCAGCGCGCGCACCTTGACCGGACAGATCACCTGCTTGTATTCGCGCAGGCCAGGCCCCGGGGTCTGATCCGGATAGATGAGGCCATCCATGCAGAAGTTGTAGTTGTTGGGGTAGTCGCCGTAGTCGCCACCGTACTTGTAAACGGCGCGGCCCTGTTCGTCCTGATCCAGAATGCCGTGATCGCACCACTCCCAGATGTAGTGGCCCTGAATGTGGGGATGACGGTCGAACACCTGCTGGTATTCGCTGAGGCCCCCCGGGCCGTTGCCCATGGCGTGGGCGTATTCGCAGAGAATGCGCGGCTTACTCATAGGGAACTCGCCGAAGCAGTTCATCTGGGAGACGCGCGAATACATGGTGCTCACCACATCCACCACCTCGGCGTCGCGATCCTCTTCGTAGTGCACCAGCCGGGTCGGGTCGATCGCCTTGCAGCGCTGGTACATGGCTCTGATGTTGCAGCCGTAGCCGGACTCGTTGCCGAGCGACCAGATGATGATGGAGGGGTGGTTCTTCTGGGCGTGCACGTGGCGCTCGATCCTGTCCACAAACACCGGCTCCCAGATGGGGTCATCGGTGATACGGCTGAGATCGCCGACGTTGGCAAAGCCGTGGGTCTCCACGTCGGTCTCCGCCATCACGAACAGACCGTACTGGTCGCACAGCTCATAGAAGCGCGGGTCGTTCGGGTAGTGGGCGGTGCGCACCGAGTTGAGGTTGTGCTGCTTCATCAGCACGATGTCGCGCTCCACCCGATCCATGCCGACGGCGCGGCCCTTCAGGTGGTCGTTGTCGTGGCGGTTCACCCCGTGCAGCTTGAGGTAGTGGCCGTTGACATGGAAGAGGCCATCCTTGACGGTGATTTCACGAACCCCCACCCGCTGCGGGATCACTTCCAGCAGCTCGCCCTGATTGTTGTAGAGGGAGAGTTGCAGCTGATAGAGGTAAGGATCTTCGGCGCTCCACAGATGGGGGTTGGCCAGATCCAGCGTGAAGCGGCAATCACACTTGCCGTCGATGACAAGATTGTCGAGCGAGCCACTGGCGATCTCGCTGCCCTGATCCAGCAGCGACCAGACCAGGCGGTGATCACGGGCGGGCGCTCCCAGATTTTCCAGCTGGATATCGCAGCTCAGGGTGGCGCTCTGGTTATCGTCCGCCAGCTCCGTGCGGACGAAGAAGTCCTGCACATGGGCGGCCGGTTTGCCCACCAGATAGACGTCGCGGAAGATCCCCGCCATCCACCACATGTCCTGATCTTCGATATAGGTGGAGTCGGCCCACTGCATCACCCGCACCGACAGCAGGTTCTCGCCAACCTTGGCGTAGGCACTGATATCGAACTCGGCGGTGAGGCGGCTGCCCTTGCTGAAGCCGACATAGTGGCCGTTCACATAGACCTCGAAGTAGGTCTCTACCCCGTCAAACTTGATGATCACTTGCTCGCCGTCCCAGGCCGGGCTCAGCGTGAAGCTGCGCTGATAGGCGCCGGTGGGGTTGTTGGTCGGTACGAAGGGCACATCGATGGGGAAGGGAAAACCTTCGTCGGTATACTGCAGCCGGCCATGCCCTTCCATCTGCCACATGTTGGGCACGGTGATCTGGCCCCACTCGCTCATGGGGCTGTGATAGAAGGCCTCCGGCACCTGCAGGGGATGGTCGAAGTAGTGGAACTGCCACTGGCCGCCAAGGCTCAGAAAACGGCGGCTCAGCTCGCGCTGCATGGTGGCCGCCAGCCCGTGGTCGGCATAAGAGAAGAAGTAGGCGCGCGGAGCCAGCCTGTTTTCACCAACGAATTGGACGTTTTCCCAGTTATTCACATGTCCTCCCGGAACAAGGCAACTTTGACTGGGTAAACCTTAGATAAATATTTACTAAAAATCAGTTTTGGATCGGTAAAGTTTTAACCTGATCACAATGGCTGGATGGTTTTGTGAGCGAGATCAGAAGCGGAGGATAAAAGGGGTAAAGCAGGCAGGGATGGCATGGATGTTGATAAATGCAGGCAAACAATGGCTAAAATCACTGTAAAACAATGTATATGATTTTATCAGGAGAGATAGTGGAGAGGATGATGAAGGGAAGGAGTCGCACCACCACGAGATGGCGCGACTAAAACAGGCTTTATTTTACTAAAATCAGCGAGTTGTGCCGCGCAGAGTCAGGCGGCTCGGCACCAGTACCCGAAGGGGAATATCGCGCTCGTCACGCAGCCGTTCGACCAGCAGATTGACCCCCTGGGAGCCCATCAATTCGGAGTGGATCCGCACCGTGGAGAGTGGCGGGAAGGTGAACTTGGCGGTCGGAATATCGTTGACGCTGATCAGCTCGATCTGCTGGGGAATGGCCAGTCCTTTCTCGTGGATGGCACGCAGCACGCCGATGGCGATGGAGTCGGAGGCGACGAACAGCGCCTTGGGCCAGTCCCCCGCCAGCATCTCTTTGGCCAGCCGGTAGCCGGAGGCGCTGGAGAAGTCCCCGCGATAGAGATCGCCCTCCTGCACCACCCCCAGCCGCTGGCCGTAGTCGAGGAAGGCCAGTTCACGGAGATCCGGCGCCTCATCCTGACCCCCTATATAGCCGATGCGGCCATGCCCCTGGGCGATAAAGAAGTCCACCACCTGCTGGCTGATGAGCGCCAGATCCACGTCCACGGAGTCAAATTCCCCCTGGGAGCGGCAATCCACGAACACCAGCTGGGCAGAGAGAGAGTGGAGCGCGGCGAGGCGCTCCTCGGGCAGGTGGCCGATGACCAGGATGCCGTCGACGACGGAGAGCTCACGCCCCTCGGCGCCGTTGTAGAAATGGGTCAGCTCTATGTTGAAGCGGGCGCACTGGGTCTCGATGCCATAGCGAATGGCGAGATAGTAGGGGTCGTTGACCTCTGTGCTCTGCGGGTAGGCATAGACCGCCAGAAAGTGCAGCTTGCTCTTGTGCACCCCCTTGCGGGCGCTGCTGGTCTTGTACTCCAGCCGCTCGGCAATCTCGAAGATCTTCTGCCTGGTCTCTTCCTTGACGCTCAGCGTCGGATCTTCATTGAGCACCCGCGACACAGTGGCCTGGGACACCCCCGCCTCCTGTGCAATTTCCTTCAACGTGGCCATGCATACTCCTCTGGCGATGACTCCCGACAATACCTGACCAAGAGTAACGGGCAAGCCGCTGACAGCCCAGCATTTTTACTAAAAGAAGCCGGTCTGCATCGAAAAAATCCCAAAGCAAAAAGGCCTCCCGAATGGGAGGCCTCTTCTAAATAGGTGCCTGACAGTGTCCTACTCTCGCATGGCGAATGCCACACTACCATCGGCGCTACCGCGTTTCACTTCTGAGTTCGGCATGGGA
>NZ_JAAROG010000027.1:0-115968 GCF_023093515.1 Aeromonas genomosp. paramedia | reverse complement strand
CGCCTGCTTCGCAAGGAAGCTGGCTCATCAGTTTGGCGTGTTCCGCCGTGCTGGTAGGGGCGCATTATAGGGAGCCGCGCCGGGATGACAAGGGCTTTTTGTAAAAATGCGTTCGTTTGCTGAAAAAGCAGGCTGAACCTCATGAAATGCGAGTTTTAGCTCCGTTTCATGCCGCTTTTTTGTTCACTCCATCGGTCTGGGCCTGGATGTAGTTCACCCAGCTGGTCGCCCGCTGTTGCCAGTTGTCCTGCTGTTGCAGCTCGCGAGCCAGCTCCAGCGCCTGGGCATACTGCTCCTTATTAAGATGTGCCTGCACCAGCAGTGCCTTGGCTCTGTTGCCCTGCTCACCCTTGGCTGACTTCATGGCCACCAGCTGGGTCATGGCGGCTTCTGTCTTGCCTTGTTGCAGCAACAGCTCGGCGACGCGCATGGCCGCCTTGGGCTGGGCATGCTGTTTGGCGAGCAGTTGCCAGCTATCTACCGCCTTGGGCCACTCGCGGGCACCTTCCCACAACTGGGCCAGCAGTTGCTGGTTCTCGGCACTTCCCTTCATCTGTCCCTTGGCCATGGCCGCTTCCAACAGACGGGCGCCGCGATAGGGCAGCCCCTGCCAGGCATAGAGCCGGATCAGCTGGTTGCGGGCGGCAGCGTCGTCCATCAGTTTTCTATCGATGGCGGTCTGCAACAACGCCAGCGCCTGGTCCCCGCGCTTGGCGGAGAGGTTGAGGGATACCGCCTGCTGCCACCACTTGCTCTCTTTCGGTTCGTGGCGGATCAGCTCTTCCGCCTGATCCGCCGCCACACCATAACGTTGCAGGGCAGTGAGGGCGGAGAGGCGAATGATCGCCGTCTGCTTGTGCCAGCCTTTCTTCAGCAACTGCTCGCTCTGGCTGACCGCCTCGCCATATTGCTTGTTGTGGTAATAGAGGCCGGCCAGGCGCAGACGCAAGGCATCGTCGGACTTGAGTGCCAGTGCGGCCTTGTAACTGGCGATGGCGCCTGACCAGTTGGATTGCTGGGCCTGGATATCCCCACGCAGCCGCAGCAGTTGCAGCTGTTGTTGCTCGGGCCACTCTTTATAGGCAAGGGCCTGTTCGACGTAGCGGCTTGCCTGGGTGGTCTGTTGCAGATTGGCTGCCAGCGAGGCCTGCAGCTGCGCCAGCCAGGCGCGCTCGGCATCGGAGCCAGGCTTGAGCCCGGTCGCCTTGTTCTGGGCCTGTTGCCACTGACCCGACTGATAGAGCTTCATCACGGGCTCCAGCTGACGGGAGAAATGAGGGCTCACTTCCATGGCCAGACAGGCTTGGCTGACCAGGGCCAGCAGACAGATCCAGATCCGCAACATGGTTACGACTCCAATTTGAATTTGAGATTGATGGTTTGCACCAGCTTGTCGGTGGCACCCGGTCTTGGCTGGTAGCGCCACTTGCTGACGGCCTGAATCGCCGCCCGCTCGAACTGCCGCTTGGGTTTGGCGTCGATCACTTCCACGTCCTGTACCCGCCCCTCGGCATCGACGCTAAAGCGCAGGGTCACCGAGCCCTCTATGCCGGCCTGCTGGGCCCGATAGGGATAAACGGGTTCGACCCGCTGCAAGGGGGTCAACATGTCGCCGACCCCTATGCCCGCGCCTTGTGACTGACCATGGAAGCTGCCGCTCGCCACCGGGGTGGGGCTGGTTGCGACCCCAGGGGCAGATACCTGCACCGCGCTCAGGCTGGATACCAGATCCAGGCTGGGCTGCACCGAGGGCAGCGGCGCCGCCGCCGGCATGGGCATTGGCGTGGACGCCAGGGCGGCGGGAGGCTCCGGCAAGGGTTCCGGCTCCTGGGGTACCGGGCGCTCGCGCACCTGCACCTCGTTCACCTCGGTCTGCATGTTGATGACGATGGCTTTCTGCTCGGACGAGGTCTTCTCTCCCCGGGGGGGTTCCACCAGCGTGGCCATGAACAGCAGGATCCCCAGGCTGAGGGCAATCCCCAGCCCCAGGCTCATCAGCTTGAACTTCATTTCGGCGCCACCGCCACGGCGATATTGGCGATGCCTGCCGCCTTGGCCTCATCCATCACCCGCACCACCTTGCCATGGGGTACCCGCTCATCGGCCTGGATCACCAGGCTGGCGTCGGGCTGCTCCGACAGCAGACGGGCCAGACTGGCCTGCACCCGCTCCACATCCACCTGTTTGCGGTCGAGGAAGATCTGCCCCTGGGCGCCGATCGCCAGCATGATGCTGGAGGACTTCTGTGCCTTGGCCTGGCTCGCCTGGGGCCTGTGCACCTCTAGCCCGGCTTCCCGCACGAAGGAGGTGGTCACGATGAAGAAGATCAGCATGATGAATACGATATCCAGCATGGGGGTCATGTCGATCTGCACTTCATCACGCTGGCGTTTGGATTGCCGTCTCATTGCATTACCTTCTCTTCTCGCAGGCCGTCCCGGGTCTTGGCCAGCGCACGCTTGGCCTGGCTCTCGAGACGACTGAGTAACAACACGCCGGAGAGCGCCACCACCATGCCTGCCATGGTGGGGATGGTGGCGCGGGAGATCCCGCCCGCCATGCTCTCCGGGTTAAAGCGGTTGGCGGCGGCCAACGCATCGAATACGCCTATCATGCCGGTCACAGTGCCGAGCAGACCCAGCATGGGGCAGAGCACCACCAGGGTGCGGATGAAGATGAGATGGCGGTTGAGCTCGAGTTCGGCCTCGGCCAGCCAGCGGCTGCGGATCGCCTTGGCGTGCCAGCTGTGGCGCTCGCTGCGCCCCTGCCAGCGGCCGAACAGCTGCCGCTGCAGCGGACCGAAACCCAGGTTGAGGTAAAGCAACCGCTCGATCATCAGAATCCACATCAGCACCAGCAGGGCCAGGATGACCCAGAGCACGGGGCCGCCACGGCCCATGAAGCTCTGCAACTGTTGCCAGATGTCGACCATCATGCCACCCGCTCCATCCCGTCCCCGTTATTCTCGGCCCGCTCGGCCAGAATGCCGGCGACCTGCTGCTCCAGCACGTTGGAGAGCTCGGTGAAACGGGATTGCAGCAGGCTGTGGGCCAGGATCAGCGGAATAGCGGCCACCAGCCCCTGTACTGTGGTGATCAGCGCCATGGAGATGCCGCCCGCCATGATCTTGGGATCGCCGGTGCCGAACTGGGTGATGGCCTGGAAGGTGCCTATCATGCCGGTGACGGTGCCGAGCAGCCCCAGCATGGGGGCAATGGCCGCGATCACCTTGACCATGCCGATGCCACGCTCCATCCGGGGCGTCTCCTGCAGTATGGCCTCGTCCAGCCTCAGTTCGAGGGTCTCCATGCTCAGCTCCGGGTGCTTGTCTGCCACCGTCAGCACCCGACCGAGGGCGTTGTCGGCGTGGTATTCGCCGCTCTTGAGCTGGCGACGCACCAGGGTCAGTTCGCGGGAGAGGGTCCAGAGCCGCACGGCGGCAATGCCGAGGCCGATGGCGGCCAGCAGCACTATGATGGCGCCTACCTGGCCCCCTTGCTGGACTTGCTGCCAGAAGGTCGGTGCCTGGGCCTGCATCTCGAGCAGGACGCCGTGGGAGGGATCCAGCGGCAACGCCTCGCCTTCCTTGCCCTGATAGGCGGTCAGCTCGGACAACAAGCCGCCGGGCAGTCCCAGTACAGGGATCAGCCCTTCGCCGCTCGGTTGCAGGAAGCCTTCGCTGCCAAACAGCGCGAAGCTGCCGACCCGGGTCAGCGCCTGCTCACTGGCCGCGCCCTGGGCATTGAGCACCTTGCCATCGAACTGGACAACCCGACCCGACTCGCGGATCTCCTGCAGCAGGGTGGCGGGCAGCAGGGCGAGGGCGGCGCGATCCGGCACCTGCTTGTCCTGGGCCATGGCCTTCAAGGCTGTCAGGCGATCCGGATACTGGCCCTGCACCGAGGAGTCACCCAGTAGCTTGACCGCATCGCTGGCCCCCTGGCGGGTCACCGCGAAGATCTCGTTCATGTCGCCGGAGGCTTGCTCCCAGCGGGTGTTGAGCTCGACCAGCTGCTTTTCATTGCTGGCAAACTGGCCGGCCAGCTCCTTGCTCAGGCGCTGAGCCTCGGCCAATCTGGCGCGGGCACTGTGCAATTCGGTGGAGACAGATGCCAGATCCTGCTGTGCCTGTTGCTCGCGGGCCTGTTCCTGCTGCTGCCACTCTTCATTGGCAAGGGCCAGCTGGGAGCAGAGGGAGAGGGTGATCAGAAGGGGGAACCATTTCATGACTGAGCCTCCTGGCTACGCGCGACAGACAGGGGCACATGCAACAGTTGCGGGACTTTCTTGTCGGCCGCCATGTCCAGCGCATCGGCAAGGGGGGTAAGCCACTCGCTATCCAGCGGCAACCAGGTCTTGCTCTCGGCGGACCAGCGCCAGCCCTGGGTGCGATCGGCTGTCATGGCCAGCAGGGAGACGCGACCGAGCGCCAGCACATCGACCCGGCGCTCGGCACCATCCAGCGCCAGCTGGGCGGGATAGGCATCCATCCTGCTGCCGTATTCGGCTTCGATCTGGTAGGCCTGCAGCAGCTGGCGGAACTTCTCCGCCTCGCTCACGTCCGCCCGGGCCAGGGTCACCTTCAGCTGCTCGACCCGCGCCAGACGGTCCTCCTTGCGCAGGGGAATGTCATCCTGCACCAGCTGTTCCAGATCCGCCTGCATCTGCAACATCAGCGGGATCAGGCCCTGACGGGTCTCCTGAACCGCTTCCAGCTGTTGAGTCAGCTTGCCCAGCTCATTCTGCTGATCGGCCACCAGAGACTGCATGTAGCGGTTGTAGGCTTCCAGATCCCGCAGTTGCAGCTGGGCATTTTGCAGCTCCAGCCGGGCGGCAACGGCGGCATCGGCCGCCTTTTCTACGCGCTGCTGGGAGGCTTTCCCATCCGCGATGCTGTTTTTCAGTGCGGGCGCGACCAGATCGTCTGCCGAGGCGACGAAATGAACGGCCAATGGCAACAAGGCCAGACCCCAGATCTTTTTCATGGTACACAATCTTAACAATGATAACTATTCTCATTGTCTCAAAGAGTGGGGTCAGTGGCAATCAGATGATTTTCTTGGCCTGTGGCTGAAAAAACAGGATACTTTTTAGACAAGCACGGGAACAACTGGCGTTGGTAGTCACAACACCATTTTAAATAACTAAAAAATGTCTTTTCGATCAGGATGATAAGTGGTCGAAGAAGGAGACTTACATGTTTAACGATGCGATCTGGGAACACATAGATCGGTTCACCAAGGCCAAGAAAACCAGCGACATCCAGCAACAACTGGAGCGCTTCAGCCATCAGATGGGATTTGATTACTTCAGATTGCTGATCATTTTCCCCATCAGTATGCAGAAATCACACGTGGCCTTGTTCAACAACTGCCCGACCAGCTGGTTTGATGCCTACACGGAGCGGCACTACCTGACCCAGGATCCTGTGGTCTTCCTGGGCCTGAAGCAGACCCAGCCCATCTTCTGGAACAAGCTCGACTGCGACTCCCCCTGGCTGCCCAGCGCCAGCCGGGAAGTGATGAACCTCGCCGCCGACTTTGGCGTGAGAAACGGTGTCTCCTTCCCGCTGCACACCCCTCAGGGGGAACACGGCATCCTCTCCTTCATCAGCAAGGAAAGGTCCAACTCTGACCTGATGTTTGAAAACGTTCCCATGCTCTCATTTTGTGCCAGCTACATCTTCAACGCGGCGCTGCAGCTGATAAAGAGCAGGCCGGACCTGATGAAGCATCTGGCCGAGCTGTCGGATCGGGAGAAGGAGTGCCTATTCTGGGCCAGCGAGGGCAAGACCTCCTGGGAGATAGCCACCATACTGGGCATCAGCGAGCGCACAGTGAACTTCCACCTCAATCAGGTCACCAACAAGACGGATTCGAAGAACCGCAACCAGGCGATCGCCAAGAGCATCTCCAGCGGCATCATAGTGCCCTCGCTGGACGACGTGACCATCACCAATCTGCGGCTGTCATAACAGCAACCCCGCCAAGCAACCAAAAAAAGAGCCGCAACAGCGGCTCTTTTTTCATGTCTGACAACGGCTTATTCCACGGTCACGGATTTCGCCAGGTTACGCGGCTGATCCACGTCGGTGCCCTTGATGAGGGCCACGTGGTAGGAGAGCAGCTGCAACGGCACCGTATAGACGATGGGGGCTATCATCTCTTCCACGTGATTCAGGCTCATCACCCGCATGGTCTCGTCGCTCTTGAAGCCGGCGTCCGCATCGGCGAACACATAGAGGATACCGCCACGGGCGCGCACCTCTTCCACGTTGGACTTCAGCTTCTCCAGCAGATCGTTGTTCGGCGCCACGACGATGATGGGCATCTCGGCATCGATCAGTGCCAGCGGGCCGTGCTTGAGCTCGCCGGCGGCATAGGCCTCGGCGTGGATGTAGGAGATCTCTTTCAGCTTGAGCGCCCCCTCCATGGCGATGGGGTACTGGCTGCCACGGCCGAGGAAGAGGCTGTGATGCTTGTCGGCAAACTCTTCGGCCAGGGTCTCAATCTGCTTGGCCAGCGCCAGGCTCTCCTTGATGCGCAGCGGCAGGGCCTGCAGCGCCTTGACCAGTTCGGCCTCAGCCTCGGCGCTCAGGTTGCCGCGGCAGTGACCGACGGAGGCCACCAGCATCAGCAGGCCGGCCAGCTGGGTGGTGAAGGCCTTGGTGGAGGCCACCCCGATTTCTGCCCCGGCCCGGGTCATAAAGGCCAGGTCGGATTCGCGCACCAGGGAGGAGCCCGGCACGTTGCAGATGGCGAGCGAGCTCATGTAACCGGACTCCTTGGCCAGGCGCAGGGCCGCCAGGGTGTCGGCGGTCTCGCCGCTCTGGGAGAGGGTCACCAGCAGGCTGTTGGGGCGCACCACGGACTTGCGATAGCGGAACTCGGAGGCGATCTCCACGTCGCAGGAGACGCCGGCGATTTCCTCGAACCAGTAGCGGGCCACCATGCCGGAGTTGTAGGAGGTGCCGCAGGCGACGATCTGGACGTGCTCCACCTTGTCGAAGATGGCACGGGCGCCATTGCCGAAGGACTCGACCACCACGTGATCCGTGCCCAGACGGCCTTCCAGGGTGTTGGTGATGGCCTTGGGCTGCTCGTAGATCTCCTTGAGCATGTAGTGGCGGTACTCGCCCTTGTCACCGGCGTCGTGGGAGAGCTCGGACTCCAGCTCCTCGCGCACCACGGCATTGCCGTCGGTGTCGAAGATGTGCACGTCGCGGCGGGTCACCTCGGCCACGTCACCCTCTTCCAGGAAGATGAAACGGCGGGTCACCGGCAGCAGGGCCATCTGATCGGAGGCGATGAAGTTCTCGCCGATGCCGCGACCAATCACCAGGGGCGAGCCGGAGCGGGCCACCACCACGCGGCTGTCGTCACGGCTGTCCATCACCACTGTGCCGTAGGCACCGCGCAACTGCTTCACCGTGACCTGCATGGCCGCCAGCAGGCTGGGGGCGGATTTCAGCTCGTGGTGGACCAGGTGGGCGATCACCTCGGTGTCGGTGTCCGAGGTGAACTCGTAGCCCATGCCCTGCAGCTGGCTGCGCAGCTCTTCGTGGTTCTCTATGATGCCGTTGTGCACCACGACGATATGCTCGGAGACATGGGGGTGGGCATTGCGCTCGGACGGCTCGCCGTGGGTCGCCCAGCGGGTGTGGGCTATGCCGGTACCGCCATGGACGGACTGCTCCTCCAGTGCCTTGGCCAGCTCGGCCACCTTGCCGAGGCGACGCACCCGCTGCAGCGGCTGGTTGGCGCTGAACACGGCCACACCGGCGGAGTCATAGCCGCGGTATTCCAGACGGCGCAGGCCTTCTACCAGGATTTCAGCCACATCACGTTGGGCCACTGCCCCGACGATGCCACACATAGACTTCTCCTTGAAATGTAAGACGTTAATTCGATTGGATAATAGATGTTTGGGTCAAACCGCCACGGGGGCGCAGATCAGTGCTATCCCCCTGGCCTGGATCTGTGCTCTGGCCTCGTCGTCCAGCCCCACGTCGGTCACCAGGGTATGGATGCTGGACCAGGGCAGCTCGAGATTGGGGATCTTGCGGCCTATCTTCTCCGACTCCACCATGACGATGACCTCGCGGGACACCTCGGCCATTACCCGAGAGAGGCCCACCAGCTCGTTGAAAGTGGTGGTGCCCCGCTCCGGGTCTATGCCGTCGGCGCCGATGAACAGCTGGTCGAAGTCATAGGAACGCAACACCTGCTCCGCCACCTGTCCCTGGAAGGATTCGGAGTGGGGATCCCAGGTGCCGCCGGTCATCAGCAAGGTGGGCTCGTTCTCCAGCTCGCGCAGGGCACCGGCCACGTTGAGGGAGTTGGTCATCACGATGAGGCCGCGCTTGCTGCCCAGCATGGGGATCATGGCGCTGGTGGTGCTGCCGCTGTCGATGATGACGCGGTTGTGATCGCGGATGCGCTCGGCGGCGGCACGGGCGATGGCCAGCTTTCGTTTCGAAACTTGATCCGGGTTGCTGTCCACCACCATCTCGCTCGGCAGAGGCACGGCACCACCGTAACGGCGCAGCAGCAGACCGCCGGTCTCCAGCACTGCCAGATCCTTGCGGATGGTCACTTCCGAGGTGGAGAAGTGCTTGGCCAAGGCATCGACGCTGACTTCGCCCTGTTCCTGCACCAGGGTCACTATGGTGTGACGGCGCTGTTGAGTGTTGCGTTTGGTCATCTTAAAGTTTCGATTCGAAAGAATGGCGAAATATTAATACCTTTTTGGGAAAAATCAAACGGCAAATAGGATCCGATTTGGTTCGATGCCAGAATGGTCAGGCCGATTTGTGACGAGGACGCCATGCAAAAACGAGTCATCTGGCTGGTGGAAGATGAGGCCAGCATTGCCGACACCCTGATCTATGCCCTGCAGACCGACGGTTTCGAGGTGGAGTGGTTCCCCCTCGGCCAGCCGTTGCTGGCGCGACTGGAACAGTCGCACCCGGATTTTCTGATCCTGGATGTGGGGTTGCCTGACATCAGCGGCTTCGAGCTGTGCAAGCAGGTGCGGGCCCTGACCGACACTCCCCTGATGTTTCTCACCGCCCGCAGCGAGGAGATAGACAGGTTGATCGGGCTGGAGATAGGGGCCGACGACTACGTGGCCAAACCCTTCTCGCCGCGGGAGGTGTGCGCCAGGGTGAGGGTGATACTGCGCCGCAGCCAGCCGAGCGCTCCCCAGCCCAGCGCCCTGCTGGCACTGGACGAGGAGCGGGCCCGCATCTGCTTCCACGGTCAGCCCCTGACCCTCACCCGCTACGAATATCTGCTGCTCAAGACGCTCATGCAGGCGCCGGGCCGGGTCTACTCCCGCCAGCAGCTGATGGACCTGGTGTGGAGCGGGGCCGAAGAGAGCCTGGATCGCACCGTCGACACCCACATCAAGACCCTGCGCGCCAAGCTGCGGGAGCGGGACTCCGAGGCCAATCTGATCCTGACCCACCGCGGGCTGGGCTACAGCCTGGAGCTGGCATGAACTCAGGGGTGCCGGGCACCGGCCGGGGGATGAGATGAGAATCGGATTGCAACTGCTGTGCGGCCTGGTGCTGATCTTCGCCCTGGCCGCCTGGTTCGTGCTGGAGATCTTCGTCGAGGAGATCAAACCCGGGGTGCGCAGCGCCACCGAGGATACCCTGGTGGATATGGCCCAGCTGCTGGCCCCCCTGGCCCTGGACGATCTGCAGGAGGGGAGGATGGCGGATGGCCGGCTGGCCAGCGCCTTCGCCCGCCTCAACCAGAGCCCCATCAACGCCCTGATCGACGGTCACCTCAAGCAGCAGGCGGAGTACCGCATCTATGTGGTCGACGCTAAAGGCAAGGTGGTCTATGACTCGGACGGAGTGGATCTGGGCAAGGACTATTCCCGCTGGAACGACGTCTACCGCACCCTGCGCGGGGAGTATGGCGCCCGCAGCACCCGCAGCGATCCCGACGATCCCGCCAGCTCTGTGATGCACGTGGCTGCCCCCCTGCGCGAGGGGGACGAGATCCTGGGTTCCCTCACCGTCGCCAAGCCCAACCGCACCCTGCTGCCCATGATAGAGCGCAGCGAGCACCAGCTGTTGCAGGGGGCGGCCCTGCTGCTGTTCATCTCGCTGCTGATCGGCGCCCTGCTGGTGTGGTGGCTCACCCGCGCCATCGGCAAGCTGGTGCACTATGCCGATGCGGTCAGCCAGGGTCAGCCCGCCAGCCTGCCGAGGCTCCACAGCCCGGAGCTGGACCGGCTCGGCCACTCCCTCGAGACCATGCGCCGCCAGCTGGACGGCAAATCCTACATCGAAGCCTATGTGCACAGCCTGACCCACGAGCTCAAAAGCCCGCTGGCCGCCATTCGCGGGGCTGGGGAGATCCTCGCCGAGGCGCCGCCCCCCGAGGTGGCGCGGCGCTTTATCGGCAACATCAACCTGGAGACGGCCCGCATGCAGCAACTGATCGAGCGCATGCTGCAGCTCGCACGCCTCGAATCGGGGCAGGGGCTGGACAGACAGGCCACAGCCCCCGCCACGCTGGGCAGGCGGGCTCTGGATGCCCGCCAGATAGTCGCAGCCCGTCGTCAGGTGGCCCTGGGGGCAGAGCTCGCCGACGCCCCCAGGCAGAAGTGGGATCCCCTGCTGGTGGAGCAGGCACTGGGCAACCTGCTGGACAACGCCCTCGACTTCTCACCCGCCGGGGGTCACATCCGGCTGAGCGGCGCCATGGAGGAGGGGGGCTACTGCTTCCGGGTACGGGATCAGGGGCCCGGCATCCCGGACTATGCGCTGCCGCGGATCTTCGAGCGCTTCTACTCCCTGCCCAGACCCGACAAGGGCAAGAGCAGCGGCCTCGGGCTCAGCTTTGCCGCCGAGGTGGCCCGCCAGCACGGCGGCCGGCTGACCCTGGGCAACCAGCCGGAAGGCGGAGTGCTGGCCGAACTCTGGCTGCCTGCCGGCTAGGGGACTTCACACTGAACACACAGAGCCGGGCTAAGCTGCGCCTCCTCGGATAGGGTCCAGCCCGGACCCGTCTACCCGCGTTCTGATGAATCAAGGAGATGTTCATGCCCCGCATTCTGTTGTCCGGCCTGCTTGCCGCCGGCCTCTTCTGTGCCTTGCCCGCCAGCGCCACCACGGGCTGCCTGCTGTTCGCCGATGGCAGCGGCAAACCCCTCAGCGCCCAGGGTGACTGCGCCAGCCAGCTGACGCCCGCCTCCACCTTCAAGATCCCGCTGGCGCTGATGGGCTATGAGAGCGGCTTCCTGGTGGATGAACAGCTGCCCGCCCTGCCATTCAAAGCCGGCGACCCTGACTTCCTGCCGGAATGGAAGCAGACCACCACCCCGAGCAACTGGATGAAGTTCTCGGTGATCTGGTACTCCCAGCGCCTCACCGAATGGCTGGGAGAGGCGCGCTTCCAGCAATACGTCGACCGCTTCGACTACGGCAACCGGGAGTTGTCGGGCAACCCGGGCAAGCACGATGGCCTGACCCAGGCCTGGCTCAGCTCCAGCCTCGCCATCAGCCCCCAGGAGCAGGCCCGCTTCCTCGGCAAGCTGGTGAGCGGCAAGCTGCCGGTCTCCGCCGAGGCGGTGCGCCGCACCAGCACTCTGCTGCGTCAGCCCGACATCGATGGCTGGCAGATCCACGGCAAGACCGGCATGGGCTACCCCAAGTTGCTGGATGGCAGCCTCAACCGGGATCAGCAGATCGGCTGGTTCGTCGGCTGGGCCAGCAAGCAGGACAAGCAGCTCATCTTCGTGCACACAGTGGTGCAAAAACCCGGCAAGCAGTTCGCGTCCCTCAGGGCAAAGGAAGAGGTGTTTGCCGCCTTGCCAGCAGAGCTGAAGAAACTCTGATCCCCAACCGGCGCCTGGCGCCGGTTTTTTTATCCCCCTTCACTCCCACTTCACAGGGCCCCATCCCCGCTTCACCCGACCAGGGCACAGTCGATCCCATCAACAAGGAGAGGCGTCATGGTCAAACAGATATTCACCCACAAGATTGTGCTGCTGCTGTTGCTCAGCCTGCTGCTGATGATCCCGGTTCACTCCATCATGGAGCTGAACCGGGAGCGCCAGGCCTACCGTAGCCAGGCCATCCACAGCATCATGGCCAGCAGCAGCGGTCCGCAGCGCCTGCTGGGGCCTGTACTGGTGCAACCCTATACCCGGGCCGTCACCGTCGAGCAGGATGGCAAGCGCTTCGTGCGCGAGGAGCGGGTCTATCGCTACCTGCTGCCGGACAGACTGGATGTGCGGGCCAGCATGGAAGTCACCCCACGCAAGCTCGGCATCTATCAGGCTCAGGTCTATCACGGCCGGCTCTCCCTCTCCGGCCGCTTGCCGGCCAGCCTGGCCGACAAGGTGCTGGTGGCCGGCAACCCGGATCTCAGCTTCGACGCCGCGGATCCCGCCCTGATCCCGGGCAAGCCCTACCTCAGCCTGGTGCTGTCCGATGCTCGCGGCATCAGCAGCGTGCCCGAGCTGCAACTGGGGGAGCGGCGCATTCCGTTCGCCCCCGGAGCCCTGCTGGGTGACGGCCTGGCCGGCATCCATGCTCCGCTCGAGCGCCTGCCCGGGGAAGATGGCCGCTTTCACATCGAGCTTAACCTGCAGGGCATGAACGCACTCGAGGTGGTGCCGATCGGCCAGGACAGCAGGTTCAACCTGAGTGGCAACTGGCCCCATCCCAACTTCATCGGCGATTTTCTGCCCGGCAACCGCACCCTGAACGATCAGGGGTTCGACGCCAGCTGGCAGACCAGCTGGTTTGCCACCGACATGGAGCGGCGCTTCACCCGCATGATGAAGGGGGCGGGGGCCGAGTTGCCCACCTTCAGCGTCAGCCTGGTGCAGCCGGTGGATCACTACCAGCTGAACGAGCGGGCCGCCAAGTACGCCCTGCTGTTCATCGGCCTCACCTTCCTCAGCTTCTTCATGTTCGAGCTGCTCAGGGGGCTGCGGGTACACCCGATCCAGTACGCCCTGGTGGGCATGGGGCTGGCCATCTTCTATCTGGTGCTGTTGGCGCTGACCGAGCACCTCGGCTTTGGCTGGGCCTATCTGATTGCCAGCCTCGCCAGTGTGTCGCTCAACGGCTTCTACCTCAGCCATGTGCTGGGGGGGCCGCGTCAGGGCCTCGGCTTCGCGGCCCTGCTCGGGCTGGTCTACGCCATCCTGTTCGGGCTGCTGCAAGCCGAGGAGATAGCCCTGCTGCTCGGCGCCCTGCTGCTGTTCGCCATCCTGGCGCTCATCATGGTGCTGACCCGCAAGCTGGACTGGTATGGAGTGATGGGCAACCCGCCCCCTTCTCCAGCCCCGGGCCAAGAGAGCTGAAAACAAAACCGGCGCCCTCAGGGCGCCGGTTTCATTTCATTGATCGGGCATCACTTCTTCTTGACCGGGCGGGCCCAGTTCTTGATGTGGCGCTGGGGCACCCGGGTGATCACCAGCTCGTGCTCGGCCACATCCTTGGTGATGGTGGAGCCGGCCCCCAGGGTCGCCCCCTTGCCGATGCGCACCGGCGCCACCAGCTGGGTATCGGAGCCGACGAAGACGTCATCCTCTATGATGGTCTGGAACTTGTTCACCCCATCATAATTACAAGTGATGGTGCCGGCACCGATATTCACCTTGGCGCCGATGTCCGCATCCCCCAGGTAGGTCAGATGACCACACTTGGAGCCGACCCCGAGCCGGGATTTCTTCATCTCGACGAAGTTGCCGACATGGGCATCCTGCTCCAGCACGGCACCCGGACGCAGACGGGCGAAGGGGCCGACCGAACATTGATCGGCCACCAGGGCACCCTCGATGACGGAGTAGGGTTTCACCTCGCTGTGATCGCCAATCTCGCAATCCTTCAACACGGCACCGGCACCTATGCGCACATGGTTGCCGAGCTTGACCTTGCCCTCGATGATGACGTTGACGTCGATCACCACCTCCTCCCCGATCTCCAGGGTGCCGCGCAGATCGAAGCGGGCCGGATCGATCAGGGTGACCCCGGCGATCATCAGCTTCTCGGCCTGCATCTGCTGATAGCTGCGCTCGAGGGCCGCCAGCTGGACCCGGTTGTTGGCCCCTTCCACCTCCATGGCGCTGTCCGGATGGACGGCGGCGATGGGGCAGCCATCCCCATGAGCCATGGCGATCACGTCGGTCAGATAGAACTCCCCCTGGGCGTTCTTGTTGTCCAGGCGCGACAGCCAGCCGCTCAGCTGGGCGCCATTGGCCACCAGCACACCGGTATTCACCTCGCGGATGGCGAGCTGTTCGGCACTGGCATCCTTCTGCTCGACGATGCCGACCACCTGGCCGTTTTCCCGCACTATGCGGCCGTAGCCGGTGGGGTTGTCCAGCACCACAGTCAGCAGCGCCATGCCGTCGTCGGCCTTGGCGGCCAGCAGCCGTTGCAGGGTCTCGGGCTGGATCAGCGGGGTGTCGCCGTAGAGCACCAGCACGTCATCCTCATCCTGCCAGAACGGGATCGCCTGGGCGACCGCATGGCCGGTGCCCAGCTGCTGCGCCTGCAACACCCAGTTGAGATCCGGGGCGGCGATCCGCTCCTTGAGCAGCTCGGCGCCGTGGCCATAGACCAGGTGCAGTTGCTCGGCACCTATCTGGCGGGCGGTGTCGATCACATGGGACACCATGGGTTTATTGGCGACAGGGTGCAGCACCTTGGGCAGAACGGAACGCATGCGAGTACCTTTACCCGCAGCCAGGATCACGACGTTGAGAGACATAGCCAGCCTTTGAAACATGAGGAAATGCTCGGCGGAGTCTATCCAACGGGCAAAAAAAAAGCGACCCGAAGGTCGCTTTTTGCATCACCGTGATTAGCGGTAATTCTTTTTGACGATATCGATAACCCGCAGCTGGGCCATTGCTTTGGCCAGCTCGGCAGACGCCTGAGCATAGTCGATATCACCATGGGAGCTGCTGATCCGCTCTTCGGCACGACGCTTGGCTTCCTGGGCTTTCGCCTCATCCAGGTCATCGGCACGAATGGCGGTATCGGCCAGCACGGTCACGGCTTCGGGTTGTACTTCCAGCATGCCGCCGGAGATGTACAGCACCTCTTCGCTACCATTTTGCTTGATCAAGCGGACCAGGCCCGGCTTGATGGCAGTCAGCAACGGAGCATGACCGTGGCGGAGACCCAGCTCACCCTCGGAGCCTGTTACCTGGGCAGATTGCACGCGACCGGAAAACAGTTTCCCTTCGGCGCTCACTACATCCAGGTGAAATGAGATCATCTCAGCCATGGGCCCTCCTATCGAGGCTTACAGTTTCTTGGCTTTCTCGACGACTTCGTCGATACCGCCAACCATGTAGAACGCCTGCTCGGGCAGATCGTCATACTCGCCTTTCAGGATGCCCTGGAAACCGCGAATGGTCTCTTTCAGCGGCACGTACTTGCCGGAAGAACCGGTAAATACTTCGGCCACGAAGAACGGCTGGGACAGGAAACGCTCAATCTTACGGGCACGGGATACGGTCAGTTTGTCTTCTTCTGACAGTTCATCCATACCCAGGATGGCGATGATGTCCTTCAGCTCCTTGTAGCGCTGCAGCACGATCTGCACACCACGAGCGGTCTCATAGTGATCCTTGCCAACCACCAGCGGATCCAGCTGACGGGAGGTGGAGTCCAGCGGGTCAACGGCCGGGTAGATACCCAGTGCCGCGATCTGACGGGACAGAACTATGGTCGCATCCAGGTGGGCGAAGGTGGTCGCCGGAGACGGGTCGGTCAAGTCATCCGCAGGCACGTAAACGGCCTGGACTGAGGTGATGGAACCGGTCTTGGTGGAGGTGATACGTTCTTGCAGAACACCCATCTCCTCGGCCAGGGTCGGCTGGTAACCTACTGCGGACGGCATACGGCCCAGCAGTGCGGATACCTCGGTACCGGCCAGGGTGTAACGGTAGATGTTGTCCACGAAGAACAGCACGTCACGACCCTCGTCACGGAACTTCTCGGCCATGGTCAGACCGGTCAGCGCCACGCGCAGACGGTTTCCGGGCGGCTCGTTCATCTGACCGTATACCAGAGATACTTTGTCCAGTACGTTGGACTCCATCATCTCGTGGTAGAAGTCGTTACCCTCACGGGTACGCTCACCCACACCGGCGAATACAGAGTAACCACTGTGTTCGATCGCGATGTTACGGATCAGCTCCATCATGTTGACGGTCTTGCCTACACCGGCACCACCGAACAGACCGACCTTACCACCCTTGGCGAACGGACAAACCAGGTCGATAACCTTGATGCCGGTCTCCAGCAGCTCGGCGCTGTTGGACTGATCTTCGTAGCTGGGGGCTTCGCGGTGGATGGACCAACGCTCTTCTTCGCCGATCGGACCCTTCTCGTCGATGGGCTCGCCCAGTACGTTCATGATACGACCCAGGGTCGAGGTACCAACCGGTACCTGGATGGCCTTGCCGCTGTTAACTACTTCCAACCCACGACGCAGACCGTCGGAGGAACCCATGGTGATGCAACGAACGACGCCGCCGCCGATCTGTTGCTGAACTTCCAGTACCAGACCCTGGCCTTGGCCTTCGCTGATGACTTTCAGTGCATCGTACACCTGGGGCACGGCATTCTGCGGGAACTCGATGTCCACTACAGCGCCGATGATTTGGACGATGAAACCGTTACTCATGTCAAATCCTCTAAACCTTTGATAACCCTTGCCTTACACCGCAGCAGCACCGGATACGATCTCTGTCAGTTCCTGGGTAATACTGGCCTGACGGGCCTTGTTGTACACCAGTTGCAGATCGTTAATCAGGTTGCCGGCGTTGTCAGTCGCGGCTTGCATGGCAACCATTCGGGCTGCCTGTTCACTTGCCAAGTTTTCTACCACGCCCTGGTACACCTGGGATTCGACGTAGCGAATCAACAGGGTATCCAGCAGCTGCTTGGGATCCGGCTCATAGAGGTAATCCCAGTGGTGTTTCTTGGCGAGCTTGCTGTCTTCTGTTACGGGCAAAGGCAGCAGTTGATCGACTTTTGGTTGCTGAACCATGGTGTTGACGAACTTGTTGTACACCAGATACAGCCTGTCAATCTCACCGTTGTCGTAAGCCTTCAGCATGACCTTGACTGAACCAATCAGGTCATTGACGCTCGGGTTGTCACCCAGTCCGGAGACATGGGCTTTCACCTTGGCGCCGTGCCGTTCAAAGAAGTTGGAGGCCTTGCTACCGATCAGTGCCAAGTCAACCTTGGCACCTTTCGCGCTCCATTGCTTCATATCGTTGAGGGCAGCTTTGAACAGGTTGATGTTCAGGCCGCCACACAGGCCACGGTCGGTGGAGACGACGATGTAACCCACTCGCTTGACCTCACGTTCGATGAGGTAGGGGTGCTTGTATTCCAAGTTCCCCTGAGCGATATGGCCGATCACCTTGCGCATGGTTTCAGCGTACGGACGGCTGGCAGACATGCGTTCCTGCGCACGGCGCATCTTGCTGGCTGCCACCATTTCCATAGCGCTGGTGATCTTCTGAGTGTTCTTCACACTCCCGATCTTGTTACGTATCTCTTTTGCGCCGGCCATCTCTTCTCTCCATCAGGTGGCAGCTTGCGCTGCCACACACGCTTACCAGGTCTGGGTTGCCTTGAAGCTATCCAGCAACGCAGTCAGCTTGCCAACGATCGCGTCGTTGTAGTCGGCCTTGGCATTGATTTCAGCCATCAGCTCGGCATGCTGGGTATTGGCGTAAGAGAGCAGAGCGGCTTCGAAGTCGACTATCTTGCTCAGTTCGACATCGGCGAGGTAGCCCTTCTCGGCGGCGAACAGCACCAGAGACTGGTGAGCCACGCTCATCGGAGAGTACTGCTTCTGCTTCATCAGCTCGGTCACTTTCTGACCGTGATCCAGCTGCTTGCGAGTCGCATCGTCCAGATCGGAAGAGAACTGGGCGAAAGCCGCCAGCTCACGATACTGGGCCAGCGCGGTACGGATACCACCGGACAGCTTCTTGACGATCTTGGTCTGAGCGGCACCGCCCACACGGGATACGGAGATACCCGGGTCAACCGCCGGACGAATACCGGAGTTGAACAGCTGAGTGGTCAGGAAGATCTGGCCATCGGTGATGGAGATCACGTTGGTCGGAACGAACGCAGACACGTCGCCAGCCTGGGTTTCGATGATCGGCAGCGCGGTCAGAGAACCGGTCTGGCCAGTCACGGCACCCTTGGTGAACTTCTCGACGTACTCGACGTTGACGCGGGAAGCACGCTCCAGCAGACGGGAGTGCAGATAGAAGACGTCGCCCGGGTAAGCTTCACGTCCTGGCGGACGGCGCAGCAGCAGGGAGATCTGGCGATAGGCTACGGCCTGCTTGGACAGGTCATCATAGATGATCAGCGCGTCTTCACCGCGGTCACGGAAGTACTCACCCATGGAGCAACCGGCATAGGGAGCCAGGTACTGCAGGGCAGCTGCTTCGGAGGCGGAGGCGACGACCACTATGGTGTTGGCCAGGGCGCCGTGCTCTTCCAGCTTACGCACCACGTTGGCGATGGTGGAGGCCTTCTGGCCAATCGCAACGTAGACGCACTTAATGCCGGAGTCTTTCTGGTTGATGATGGTGTCGATCGCGATGGCGGTCTTACCAACCTGACGGTCACCGATGATCAGCTCACGCTGGCCACGACCGATGGGGATCATGGCATCGATGGCTTTCAGACCGGTCTGGACTGGCTGGTCAACAGACTTACGCTCGATAACGCCCGGGGCAATGACTTCGATAGGCGAGTAGCCGTCGTTGTCTACCGGACCCTTACCGTCGATCGGCTGACCCAGGGTGTTGACCACCCGGCCCAACAGACCACGACCGACCGGCACTTCCAGAATACGGCCGGTACCCTTTACTTTCATCCCTTCAGCCAGGTTGGCATAGGGACCCATGACAACGGCACCAACGGAGTCACGCTCCAGGTTCAATGCCAGAGCGAAGCGGTTACCCGGCAGCTCGATCATTTCACCCTGCATGGCATCGGCCAGACCGTGGATACGAATGATACCGTCACTCACAGAGACGATGGTACCTTCGTTACGCGCTTCGCTTTTGACATCAAACTGCGCAATGCGCTGCTTGATCAGCTCGGCGATTTCAGTGGAATTCAGTTGCATGCTCTAATACCCCAATCAAGATTGCAGCGCGTCGGCCATGCGATCCAGCTTACCGCGGACCGTGCCGTCGATAACCAGATCACCGGCCTTGATGAGCACCCCGGCCATCAAGGACGCATCTGTGCTGCAATTCAGCTTCACTTTGCGCGCGAGACGTTGTTCCAGAGAAGCCTGAATAGCGGCCTTCTGCTGGTCGGTCAGTTCGATCGCCGAAATCACGTCAGCCTGAACTTCTTTGTCCAGTTCAGCCTTGAGCGCGACATATTCAGCAACGACAGCCGGCAGCACACCCAAGCGACCATTCTCAGCCATCACCCGGATCAGGTTCTGACCATGCTCGTTGAGCTGCTCACCGCAGACACCGACAAACAGATTTGCCAGTTCTTCGGCGGCCACGGAGCCGTTTACCAGGTCATGGATGGTCTCGTTCTCTGCCACTTGTGCGGCGAAACCGAGCATCTCCAGCCATTGGTCAACCGCCTTGTGCTCAACGGCAAACTCGAAAGCAGCCTTGGCGTAGGGGCGAGCGATTGTAGTCAGTTCAGACATAGCCCCGTTCCCGTTACAGTTCTGCTACCAGTTTGTCGACGATGTCGCTGTTGGCAGCCTGGTCGATTTGGCGTGCCAGGATCTTCTCTGCACCCGCGATGGCAAGAGCAGCAACCTGCTTGCGCAGTTCTTCTTTGGCACGATGACGTTCAGCTTCGATCTCTGCACGGCCCTGAGCCAGGATTTTTTCCCGCTCTGCTTGAGCTCCAACAGCGGCTTCATCAATGATCTGGGCCTTGCGTTTGTTGGCCTGATCGATGATTTCAGCAGCCTGAAGCTTGGCTTCTTTCAGCTGATCGGTGGCGTTGGCCTTGGCCAAATCCAGATCTTTCTTGGCACGTTCGGCAGAAGAGAGACCATCAGCAATTTCTTTCTGACGGGCTTCGATGGCAGCGATCAGCGGCGGCCATACGTACTTCATGCAAAACACTACGAAGATGAAAAAAGCAACTGCTTGGCCGAGGAGGGTGGCGTTGATATTCACAGCCGATGTCCTCTTAAGTTAGTTAATGGGTTCTGCGTGAGTCGTGACGACTTAGGCAACCGCAAACATCACATACAGACCCAGACCAACGGCGATCATCGGGATCGCATCCACCAGACCCATGACGATGAAGAACTGGGTACGCAGAACAGGGATCAGGTCCGGTTGACGAGCAGCACCTTCCAGGAACTTGCCACCCAGGATACCGATACCGATGGAGGCGCCGATAGCCGCCAGACCCATCATCATTGCAGCAGCGATGTACAGCAGGTCCATGTTCAAGTTTTCCATGAGGATCTCCATTTATTTAGATGTAATTGATTGTATAAAAAGGATTATTTGAGTTGCATCAACCATGGTCTTCTTGCGCCATCGACAGATAGACGATGGTCAGAACCATGAAGATAAACGCCTGCAAAGTGATGATCAGGATGTGGAAAATTGCCCAAGGCACGGACAGGATCCACTGTGACCACCAGGGTAACAAACCCGCAATCAGGATAAAGATCAGTTCGCCAGCATACATGTTGCCGAACAGTCGCAGACCCAATGAAACAGGCTTGGAAATCAACGTGACGGTTTCAAGGATGAAGTTAACCGGGATGGCAGCGGGATGGTTGAAAGGCTGAAGCGTCAGCTCCTTCACGAATCCGCTGATACCCTTGACCTTGATGCTGTAGTACAGGATCAAGAAGAACACGCCCAAAGCCATGGACATGGTGATGTTAACGTCAGCAGAGGGAACCACACGCAGATAGGGAACACCCATCAACTGTGCAGCGTGAGGGATAAAGTCAACGGGGATCAGATCCATGAAGTTCATCAGGAAGATCCAGACAAACACTGTCAGTCCCAGCGGTGCGATGACCGGGTTCCGACCATGGAAGATGTCTTTGACGTTACCATTCACAAACTCGACCAGCATCTCCACAAAGCACTGCAGTTTACCGGGCACACCGCTGGTGGCCTTGACGGCTACACGGCGGAACGACCAGATAAACAGGGCGCCTAGCAAGACGGAAAATATCATTGAGTCGATATTCACCGTCCAGAACCCGGACCCGACTTGCAGGTGGGTCAGGTGGTGGGAGATATATCCCTGAGGAGTCAGGACTTCTCCGGTTGCAGACATGAGTTTTCCTAATAGTGGTTGTTAAGCGTGAATGAAACTATCCACTGTACAACGAGGGCGAGGATATAAGTGGCGAAGAACGAGACGGTGTCGACCTCGATCCCGGAGCCAAACATCAGGGCGAAAAGTCCTGTTGTAGTAATGAGCTTAATCCCTGCCCCACCATAAAAGTCCCGCAAAACCAGGCCCACGCTCTCTTTCGTCACCTTGCGGCGCAGAACCCAGAGCGTGAACAGGGCTTGAGGAACCCAGTACATTCCCCCCCCGAAGAGGGAAGAACGTCCGGCAAGCGCCCCGCTCTGATAAAACCAGACGGAACCGATCGCCAGGATCAGGATGAGCTGACAAACGAGCATAGCCAAGGCTAGCGTCAAACCTTCCAAGGCTACTTTCTGTTTCACCAACCTACCCCTGAACATTACAGAACTGTAAAAAATCGGGATCCGAAGACCCCAGGTTCACAGCTCGAAAAGCCGGTCAAATTATACCCGTGAAGACGGCTATTGCAACATGGCAAAAATCCTTAATTTTTGCGGCTTTCCGCGCGAAATTAAGGTTATGTTCATATCGAAAGGAATGGATGTTTTATTACTACAAAAAGCGTAAAAATCACGATTCTGACAGACCAAAATAGCCCAATACCCGGTCCAAATCCGCTAAGTTATCGTAACTTATTACTAACTTGCCGCTATCCTTCTTGCCTGGCTGAAGCTGTACCTGATTGCCAATTTTTTCTGAAATCTGGCGCTCGAGGTAACCAAACTGCGGATCGCGGACTGGCTCGACCTTGGTTTTTGCCGGTTCCAGCGTTTTTTGCACCAGTTTCTCGGTATCTCGCACCGTCAGCCCCTTCTGGGCGACCAGCTTGGCCAGCTCGGACTGGGCCGGGCCGCTCAGGGCAAGCAGGGCACGGGCATGGCCCATGTCGAGATCCCCGTGCTCGACGAACCGCTTCACGTCTTCGTTGAGCTGGTTCAGGCGCAGCAGGTTGGTGACCGTGGTGCGGGACTTGCCCACCGCTTCGGCCACCTGCTGGTGGGTCAGCTCGAATTCGGTCAGCAGTCGCTGCAGGGCCACCGCCTCTTCGATGGCGTTGAGATCCTCGCGCTGGATATTCTCAATCAACGCTATGGCCACCGCCGCCTCGTCGGGCACGTCCTTGACGATGCAGGGCACCACCTCGAGCCTGGCAAGCTGGGACGCGCGCCAGCGCCGCTCACCGGCGATGATCTCGAAGCGATTCTCGCCGATGGAGCGTACCACTATCGGCTGAATCACGCCTTGCACCCGTATCGAGTTGGCCAGGTCTTCCAACGCATCCTGCGACATGTCCTTGCGCGGCTGGTACTTGCCGGATTGCAGCCACTCCAGCGGCAGCTTGCGCAACTCGCCCTGGTTGGTGGGGGCCATGGCCTGTTCGGTACGCTGGTCGCTCATCACCTGTTTCTGGCGGGCGGCCGTGCTGGTGCTGAGCAGGGCATCCAACCCCTTGCCCAGCCCACGTTTCTTCGGCGTCATATGCTCTCTCGGTCTGCGGTGATCGGCTGAGACTCCTGCTCCTGACGACGCAGGATCTCGCCAGCCAGGGCCAGATAGGCCTTGGCCCCCACCGATGATTTGTCATAGTGCATGGCCGGGGCACCGAAGCTCGGCGCCTCCGCCAGTCTAACGTTGCGGGGGATGATGGTGCGATAGACCTTGTCCCCGAAATGCTGTTTCAGCTGATCGGACACATCATTGGCCAGCCGGTTGCGGTGATCGAACATGGTGCGCAGCACCCCTTCGATCTTCAGCTCCGGGTTGACCACGGCCGCCAGCTTGCTGATGGTATCCACCAGGGCGGTGAGCCCTTCCAGCGCGTAATACTCGCACTGCATGGGCACCAGCACGGAGTCGGCGGCGGCCATGGCGTTGACGGTCAGCATGTTGAGAGAAGGCGGGCAGTCGATGAAGACGTAATCGTACTTGTCCCGTACCGAGGCCAGGGCGTTGCGCAGGCGGATCTCGCGGGCGAAGAACTCCATCAGACGGATTTCCGCCGCCGTCACGTCGGCATTGGCGGCGATGAGGTGATAGCCACCCGAGGTCTCGGGGATGATCACCTCCTTGATGGGGGTGTCTTCGATCAGCAGTTCATAGGCGGTGCGTTCGACTTCGTACTTGTCGACGCCGCTGCCCATGGTGGCATTGCCCTGCGGATCCAGATCGATCACCAGCACCTTGCGCCGGGTGGCGGCCATGGAGGCGGCCAGATTCACACAGGTGGTGGTTTTACCCACTCCACCCTTCTGGTTGGCTATGGCAATGACTTTTCCCACACTATCCCCTAAATGAATACGGCGGCCCTATTCGGGCTGGATGGCTTTAAACTCCAGCAGATGACGCTCACCTTCCAGTTCGGGCACCACCAGCTGATGGGTGGCAACCAGACGAATGCTGGCAGGCAACTGTGCCAGTTCCTGCTCGGGGTATTGTCCCTTGAGTGCCAGGAAGCTGCCCTCGGGTGACGGCAGATGGTGACACCAGTTCAACATGTCCTCCAGGGAGGCGAAGGCCCGGCTGAGAACACCATCGAAGCCCACCTCGGGTTGATACTCCTCCACCCGGGATTTGACCGGCGTCACGTTGGTCAGCCCCAGCTCCTGGATCACCTGGCGGATGAAGTTGATCCGCTTGCCCAGGCTGTCGAGCAGCACGAACTGCTTGTCCGGATTGATGATGGCCAGCGGCAGACCGGGCAGACCCGGGCCTGTGCCCACATCGATGAAACGCTCACCGTGCAGGTGAGGACTCACCACCAGGCTGTCGAGGATGTGCTTGACCAGCATGGCGTCCGGATCCCGCACCGAGGTGAGATTGTAAGCCTTGTTCCACTTGTGCAGCAACTCAACCAACTGCACCAACTGGGTCTTTTGGGTGTCGGTGATAACAATACCGGCCTGCATGAGCAGGCCGTTCAATCTTTCCAGCATGGGATTCCTCAGGCGGTTTTACGCAGCAGGCCGTGTTTCTTCAGGTGAACCAGCAGGATGGAGATGGCCGCAGGGGTGATGCCGGAGATGCGGGAGGCCTGACCTATGGTCTGCGGCTTGGCATCGTTCAGCTTGGCGATCACCTCGTTGGAGAGACCGTTCACGTCGCGGTAGTTCATGTCCAGCGGCAACAGGGTGTTCTCGTTGCGCAGCTGCTTCTCCACCTCGTCGTGCTGGCGCTCGATGTAGCCGGCGTACTTGATCTGGACCTCCACCTGATCCGCCGCGGCCGCGTCTTCCAGCGCCGGGCCAACCCCTTCGATGGCCATCAGGGCATCGTAGGTCACCTCGGGGCGACGCAGCAGCTCTTCCAGGCTCTGCTCCCGGGTCAGGGGCGTGTTCACCAGGGCGTTGACTGCCTCCAGCGACGGGTGCTGCGGGTGGATCCAGGTCGAACGCATGCGCTGACGCTCCTGCTCCACCTGCTCCATCTTGGTGTTGAACAGGCTCCAGCGATGGTCATCCACCAGGCCCAGCTCGCGACCTATGGCGGTCAGGCGCAGATCGGCGTTGTCTTCCCGCAGCAGCAGACGGTATTCGGCGCGGCTGGTGAACATGCGGTAGGGCTCGCGAGTACCCAGGGTGGAGAGATCGTCCATCATCACGCCCATGTAGGCCTGATCCCGGCGGGGATGCCAGGCATCCTTGCCTTGGGCGCGCAGACCGGCGTTCAGACCGGCCATCAGCCCCTGGGCGGCCGCCTCTTCATAGCCAGTGGTGCCGTTGATCTGGCCGGCGAAGAAGAGGTTTGGAATGCACTTGCTCTCCATGTTGGCCTTGAGATCCCGCGGATCGAAGAAGTCATACTCGATGGCGTAGCCGGGGCGGGTGATGTGGGCATTCTCGAAGCCACGGATCGAACGGACGATCTGCACCTGCACGTCGAACGGCAAGCTGGTGGAGATCCCGTTCGGGTAGAGTTCGTGGGTGGTCAGGCCTTCCGGCTCGACGAAGATCTGGTGCGCCGTCTTGTCGGCGAAACGGGTGATCTTGTCCTCGATCGACGGGCAGTAACGGGGGCCTATCCCCTCGATCACCCCGGCGTACATGGGGCTGCGATCCAGGTTGTTGCGGATCACCTCGTGGGTCTTCTCGTTGGTGTGGGTAACGTAGCAGGGCACCTGACGCGGGTGCTGGCTGGCGTTGCCGATGAACGAGAAGACGGGACGAGGATCGTCACCGTGCTGCTGCTGCATCACGGAGAGATCGACGGTACGGGCATCGATACGTGGCGGCGTGCCTGTCTTGAGCCGATCGATGCGCAGCGGCAGCTCACGCAGACGCTGAGCCAGGGCGATCGAGGGAGGATCCCCGGCACGACCGCCCTTGTAGTTTTCCATCCCGATGTGGATCAAACCGTTCAGGAAGGTCCCTACCGTCAGCACCACCGTCTTGCCGCTGATGCGAATCCCGCTCTGGGTGACCACGCCGGCGACGCGATCCCCGTCCATGACGAGATCGTCACAGGCTTGCTGGAAGATCTTCAGGTTCGGGTAATTTTCCAGGGTCTGGCGCACCACGGCCTTGTAAAGCAGGCGATCCGCTTGGGCACGGGTGGCACGCACCGCGGGCCCTTTGGAGGAGTTGAGGGTGCGGAACTGGATCCCGCCAAGATCAATGGCCTGCGCCATGATCCCGCCCAGGGCATCCACTTCCTTGACCAGGTGTCCCTTGCCGATCCCGCCGATCGCCGGATTACAGGACATGTGTCCCAGCGTATCGATGTTATGGGTCAGCAACAGGGTATTCAGGCCCATACGGGCGGCCGCCGTTGCTGCTTCGGTTCCTGCATGACCGCCACCGACGACGATCACATCAAATTGTTCATGGTATTGCATTGGGGATCACCTTGATCTGCACGCCTGAAGATCTTTATTTGCCTGGGCTGAAGGGCGGATCATTCTATCCGTTTCGCCTCTTGAGGGGAACGTCTACTTCAGGATCAGTATGGATGCAGGATCCGTTAGTAGATCTTAAGGATCTTTAGATCGATCTTTTACTGGATCTTTTATTAGGATCCGGGGTTTCTGTTGATAAGCCCTTTTTGATCATAAAGATCATCCGTTTAAAGACGATCCCAGCTTGTGGAAAAGCTTGGATCCCAGGGCCGTGAACGGGGGGATAACCAGTGGTTTTATACACAGACCAGAACTGGATTAGATCTCATACATGGATAACTATAGGTTTTACAGAGCTTAACACTGTAGTTATACACATTACCCCTGGGCGTTGTGGGTAACCCTGTAGAACAACTCTCCCGGATCTATCTGTTAATAACCTGGTGGATAGGAATTTGGGGATAAGCGGGGAGATCAAGGTGTTTTTACCGGATCTCCCAGGCCCTGATCAGGCGATCATCTGCATCCAGTCCTGGATCCAGGCTTCGGCGGCATCTTCCGGGATCTCGTACTGGGTCACGTCTATCTCCAGACGATCCCCGATCCGGCTGGCGCCACATTCGGCCAGCAGTCGATCCAGCGTCTTGCCACCCTGGCAGAAGGTGTCATAACTGCGGTCCCCAAGCCCGATCACCCCATATTTCAAGGTGTTGAGATCCGGATGCTGGTCGGCAAGATCCTTGGCGAAGGGCTGAAGATTGTCGGGCACATCGCCGGCACCGTGGGTGGAAGTGATCACCAGCAGGATCGCATCCGGCTCCGCCAGCACCTCGGCCAGGCTGGCCGGGTTGTGGATCCGGGTCTGGTGGCCCGCCTGTTCCAGCAGGCTGGCGACATGATCTGCGACATATTCGGCGGCGCCCAGCATGGAGCCGACGACAAGATTGAGTTTGGCCATGGAATGGATCCTGATGTCATTGAAAGAAACGGAGAGCCGGGATTCTACCGCCAAAGGATGTGGATAAATATGGATAAAGCTTGGGGATAAGGATCCTGCACGATTTTTATGGCGAAGGCCGCCCTCGCCATCTTTTTTCATCTTCCTCTGTGTTCCCTTCTCTTGATCACCCTCCTGAATGAGTCTTTCTGCCGGAAAAGTCGCCCGTTGATACAACAGGTAACAATAGAGATGCAAATGATTAGCAATTATTGAATCGATTCGATCATGGCTCCTGTAGTAGCATTATGCCGATTTATTCGCCTAAGGAGTCGGGCAGACCGGCAGCATTGGGCACCCATAATAAGAAACCAATTTATAACTCATTGATATTTGAGACACTTATATGATTGCGCAAAAAAATACCCAAGATGCAGTGATGCGAAAGAAGGGGGCCCAGCTGTTGCCGCTCTCCTGCCTGCTGGCGAGCCTGCCGGTGCTGGCCGCAGAACCGGTGGATAAAGAGCTGCCCAAGGCGGCTGAAACCATGGTGGTGACCGGCACCGCCATGAAGGTCGAGGTGCCCATGGCCGAGACCCCCCGCGCCGTCTCCGTGGTCAACCGTGAAGAGCTGGATCAGCACGCCGTGCAGCAGCTCGACGAGTCCGTGCGCTACCGCTCCGGCGTGCTCACCGGTTTCTATGGCTCGGACAACAACACCGACTGGTTCAAGGTGCGTGGCTTCGATGCCGCTCAATACCTCGATGGCAACCGCCTGTTCGGCACCGGCTACTATGTCTGGACACCGGAGCCATTTGGTCTGGAAAGCGTGGAGCTGCTCAAGGGCCCGGCCTCCATCCTCTACGGCGAGGCGCCTCCCGGCGGCGTGATCAACTCCATCAGCAAGCGCCCCACCGCGACCCCTCAAGGCCTGGTCAATCTGCAACTGGGCAACCGGGATCTGCGCCAGGTCGGGGTCGATTTCTCCGACGATTTGACCGACGACAGCCGCTATCGCATGGTTGCGCTCTATAAAGAGCGCGACGGCGTGCTGGATGGCACCTACAACGAGCGCGCCTACCTGGCGCCGAGCGTGACCCTGGACATCTCGGATCGCACCAGTCTCACCCTGCTGGCCAGCTTCCTGCATGATGAAGGAGTGCCCACCAACGGCTTCTTCCCCGTCTATGGCACCCTCAATACCGAGGGCGGACAGATCGATCCCAGTACCAACCTGAGTCAGCCGGATTACGATCGCAACCGCAACACCCAGATCTCCACCGGTTACGAGCTGGCCCACCAGTTCAACCAGACCTGGGAGTTCAAGCAGAACGTCCGCTTCAACTACAACGATCTGCTGCTGCGCCAGACCTATATCTTCCCGACCTATGAAGGCACCACCGCCTACCGCGGCCTGGTCTACCGTGACGGCGACACCAAGAGTGCCACCATGGACAACCAGCTGGTGGGTTACTGGAACACGGATCGCACCGAGCAGACCCTGTTGATGGGGATAGATCTGCAGCGCCACGTGAACGAGGGGGTCGAGGCCGACAACTACGGCATGGGGTCCATCGACACCATGAACCCGGATTACAGCGGCTTCCCTGGCTTCGACGAGTCCACCGCCACCTATCAGAAGAACACCAAGGGTCAGAGCGGCCTCTACGCCCAGCATCAGATCCGCTGGGACGATCGCTGGTTGCTGACCGCAGGTGGCCGCTTCGACTATGTGGAGACCCACAACATCAGCGAAGCCACCAGCAAGAACGAGAAGCAGTATGACGACAACCTCTCGCTCTCTGGCAGCCTGATGTACCTGGCCGACAACGGCCTCTCCCCGTACTTCGCCTATGCGGAGTCGTTCGAAGTGCTGCCTGGCATAGACCCGAACACCAAGAACTCCTACAAGCCGCTGGAAGGCAAGCTGTATGAGACCGGCATCAAGTACGCCCCCAGCTTCCTCGATGGCTACATCAACCTGGCGCTGTTCGATCTGGAACAGACCAACTCGCTCGTCTCTACCGGCTCCGGCCAGCAGACCCAGGCCGGTGAAGTGACCTCCCAGGGGATCGAACTGGAAGGGAGCGTGCAGGCCACAGAGGCGCTGCGCCTGACCGCTGCTTATACCTACACCGATGCCAAGACCAACGACACCGGCAACGGTGATCGCCAGGCCAGCCTGATCCCGCGTCACCAGGCCTCCTTCTGGGGCAACTACAAGGTGCAGCAGGGTCCGGTCTCCGGGCTGGAAGTGGGCACCGGGGTGCGTTATATCGGCTCCAGCGTCGGCATAGGTGCCGTGAATGCGGACTACACCCCCATCTACGGTTCGGCCCAGGTGCCGGCCCAGACGGTGTGGGATGCGATGATCGGGTATGACTTCGCCAAGAACTGGCGTGCCCAGGTCAACGTCAACAACCTGCTGAACGACACCTATGTAGCGAGCTGTGACTACTACTGCTACTACGGTGAGCCGCGCAGCATAGTCGGCTCAGTCAACTACCGCTGGTAAGATACAGGCCGGGCGGGAGCCTCAAGCTCCCGCCCTCCTTCTTTTTGTACACAGGCCTGTCATGGAACTCTTGTCACTGGTTTACCGCCAATACCGTTGGCCCTTCATCGCCATTACCCTGCTCAGCCTGCTCAGTGCTGTCAGCGGGATAGGTGTCATTGCCTTTATCAATCAATATCTTATCGAGTCAGTCGGCGATCCGTTGCCGATCCTGGGTCAACTTGTCGGCCTTATCTTTTTGCTGCTGGTGATCACGCTCGGCTCTCAGCTGGCCCTGACCACCCTCGGTCATCATTTCGTCTACCGGTTGCGCGGCCGCCTGCTCAAGCAACTGCTGGACACCGACGTCGCCCGCATTCGCCAGATAGGGCAGGGGCCGCTGCTGGCCTCCCTCTCCAGCGACATCGGCCAGATCACCATCGCCTTCGTGCGCCTGCCGGAGCTGGTGCAGGGGCTGGTGCTCACCCTGGGTTCCATCATCTACCTCGGCTTGCTCTCTCCCGCCCTGCTCGGTGTCACCGCCCTCTGGGTCACCGTGACCATGGTGGTGGGCTGGCTGCTGGTGAACCGGGTCTATCGCCACCTGGCCCGGATGCGTCAGGCCGAAGACAGGCTCTACCAGAACTACCAGTCCATCATCGCGGGCAGCAAGGAGCTGGCCCTCAATCGCGAGCGGGCTCACTTCGTCTACCACCAGCTCTATGATCAGAACGCCCGGGACTACCGCCGGGAGATCATCCGTGCCGATACCTATCACCTGAGCGCGGTGAACTGGTCGAACATCATGATGCTGGGGGCCATAGGCCTGGTCTTCTTCCTGGCCAATGGCCTCGGCTGGGCCAACACCAATGTGGCCGCCACCTTTGCCCTGACCCTGCTGTTCCTGCGTACCCCGCTGCTGCAGGGCATCGGCGCCCTGCCGACCCTGATCTCGGCCCAGGTGGCGTTCGACAAGATAGCGACCCTGAATCTGGCCGAGCCGGAACCCAGGTTCCCGCTGCCACCGGCCCCCAGTGCCTGGCAACGGATCGAGCTGGAGCAGGTGAGCTTTCACTATCAGGGGGAGGGCGGCTTCGCCGTGGGCCCCATCAATCTGACCATTGAGCGGGGGGAGCAGATCTTCATCATTGGCGGCAACGGCTCCGGCAAGTCGACCCTGGCCATGCTGCTGACCGGGCTCTATCAGCCGGTCTCTGGCCGGATCCTGCTGGATGGTGAACCCATTGCCGATCGCAACGCCTACCTGGCGCTCTTCTCCGCCATCTTCACCGACTACCACCTGTTCCAGCACCTGCTGGGGCCTGAGCCGAAAGAGGCCCTGGTGGCCGAGTGGCTGGAGCGGCTGCAGATGGGCAGCAAGCTTTCCATCGAGGAGGGCTTCATCGCCAACATCGATCTCTCCCAGGGGCAGCGCAAGCGGGTGGCCCTGCTGCTGGCACTGGCGGAGCAGCGCGAGGTGATGCTGTTTGACGAGTGGGCGGCGGATCAGGATCCCCAGTTCCGCCGCATCTTCTATCAGGTGCTGTTGCCACGCCTCAAGGAGATGGGCAAGACGGTGATCGCCATCAGCCACGACGATCTCTATTTCTCCCTGGCGGATCGTCTGCTGGAGATGCGTCAGGGCCAGCTCACCGAGCTGACCGGCGAGCGGCGCGAGCAGGTGAGCCGGGATGCGGTCGCCCATCTCGATAGCGAGGTGCCGGTCTGATACCGGCCGCAAGGGGGAGGCGAGTGCCAACCCCTTTCAGTACAGGAATGAATCATGTTTGAGAGGAAATCTGCCGGTTTTATGGTGAACGCTCGCCGAGCCATGGCGCTCACCGACCCGAGCGTCGAGCACAGAGCCGGCACGGGAGCAGATCATGTTTGAGATGAAAGCCGCCAGCTTCGCGGTCAACGACCGCACCCTGCTGCAACCCACCAGCCTGCGTTTCGAGCAGGGTCAGGTCTACGGCCTCATCGGCCACAACGGCTCGGGCAAATCCACCCTGCTCAAGCTGCTGGCACGCCAGCAGCCCCTGAGCGATGGGGAGATACTGTTCGATGACAAGCCGCTGCAGGAGTGGGGCAACCGGGACTTCGCCCGTCAGGTGGCCTATCTGCCCCAGCATCTGCCGAGCGCCGAGAACCTGCTCGGCCGGGAGCTGGTGGAGATGGGGCGCTATCCCTGGCGCGGTCTGCTGGGCCGCATGGGGGAGGCCGATCACCGCCAGGTCGACAAGGCCATAGCGCTGACCCATACCGAGGGGTTTGCCGACAGGCTGGTGGATACCCTCTCCGGCGGCGAGCGGGGCCGGGTCTGGCTGGCCATGCTGCTGGCCCAGGAGAGCCGCTTCATCCTGCTGGACGAGCCGCTGGCTGCCCTGGACGTGGCCCATCAGGTGGAGGTGCTCACCCTCGTCAAACAGTTGAGTCGCCAGCTCAACCTCGGGGTCATCATCGTCATTCACGACATCAACATGGCGTCCCGCTTCTGCGATCGGCTGGTGGCGCTGCACGGCGGTCGTCTGCTGACCCACGGTGAGCCCGAACAGATCATGACAGGTGAGACCCTGCATGCCATCTATGGCATCCCGATGGAGGTCATTCGCCACCCGGCTCATGACCACGCCATCGCCATCGTTTAGACAAGGTTTGTTATCCCGATGCGTTTATTTGTACCCATATCACTGCAGACTGGCGAGACCCTGCACTCCATGCACCATGGCATCCCCATGGAGGTCATTCGCCATCCGGCTCATGACCACGCCATCGCCATCGTCTGACCGGGGGAGCTCTTGAACCTTTTATTGAAGATGGCCCCCTGCCTCGTCAGCCTGCTGCTGCCGCTGGCGACGCAGGCCGAGACGCAGCCCGCAGCCCCTGTTGCCGACGGTACTGTTCCGCGCATCGCCACCGTGGACTGGACCATAGCCGAAACCCTGCTGGCCCTCGGCGTGACCCCGCTGGCCATGGGGGATGTGAACTCCTATCGCGCCTGGGTCGGCGAACCCAGGCTCCCCGCCGGGGTGATCGACATCGGCCTGCGGGCCCAGCCCAACCGGGAACTGCTGGCTGAGCTCAAACCCGATCTCATCCTCATCTCCCCGCTGGCGGCCCCCCTGGCGCCGACCCTGTCCCGCATCGCGCCGGTGCAGTCCATCGCCCTCTATGAACCCGATGCCGAGCTGTGGCCGCGGCTGCGCGAGGCGACCCTGACCATAGCCGCGCTGGTGAACAGAACCGCCGAGGCCGAGCGCCAGCTCGCCGCGCTGGAGCGGGATCTGGCGCAGATGAAGGAGACGCTGCCCGCCGATCTGTCCCCCTTGCTGGTGGTGCAGTTCATCGACGAGCGCCATGTACGGGTGTTTGGCCGCCACAGCCTGTTCGAGGCGGTGATGGCGCGGCTCGGCCTGCGCAATGCCTGGCAGGGGGAGACCAACGCCTGGGGCTTCTCGGTGGCCAGTCTCGAGCAGTTCTTGGCCATTCCCGAGGCCAGGCTGGTGGTGGTGGATCCCATTCCCGTGGGGGTGAGTGAAAAGCTGCAGGAACCCGGGCTCTGGCAGCACCTGCCGCTGGTACAGAACACGCCCGTGCTGCATCTGCCCGCGACCTGGAGTTTCGGCGGCATGCTGGCCGCCCGTCGTTTCGCCACCCTGCTCGGCGAGGCCCTGCAGCCTCAGGGCGGCGTGGCCCTCAAGGGGGAAGCCCAATGAATCGTTTCGTCTCCTCTCCCTTGCTGCGCCCGGGCCTCTGCCTGCTGGCGCTGACCCTGGTGCTGGCCTATGGTGAGCTGGCGCGCCAGTTGCCGGGCGCACTCTGGTGGCAGGCGCTCTTCTCCCCCAGGCTGGACGACGCCCGCCAGGCGGTCATTCACTTCAGCTGGCTGCCGCGGCTGGTGGTCTGCCTGCTGGCCGGTGCCGCCCTCGGGCTGGCCGGCACCCTGATGCAGCAGGTGCTGCGTAACCCGCTCGCGTCCCCCACCACGCTGGGGGTGGCCTCCGGCGCCCAGCTGGCGCTGATGATGGTGACCCTGTTCGCCCCCTCCTGGCTGCTGATCGGGCGCGAGTGGATCGCCATGGCGGGGGGGAGCCTCGCCATGGGGCTGGTGTTTGCCCTGGCCTGGCGTCGCCAGCTCAACCCTGTGGTCATCGTATTCGCCGGGCTGGTGATCAACCTCTATCTGGCGGCCATCAGCATGGGGCTGCTGCTCTTCTTCCAAGAGGAGCTCAAGGGCCTGCTGGTGTGGGGTAGCGGCTCCCTGGCCCAGAACAGCTGGAGCGGCGTCCTCTACCTGCTGCCACGGCTGCTGCTGGCCGGCGTCCTGGCCGCTGTGCTGGTCCGCCCGCTGGGCGTGCTGGAGCTGGATGATGCCAGCGCCCGCAGCCTGGGGGTCTCCCTCAAGCAGCTGCGCTTTGCCGGCCTAGGGCTCGCGGTCTTCGTCACCGCCTGCGTGGTGAGCGTGGTGGGGCTGATCGGTTTCATCGGGCTGGCGGCACCGGCCATGGTGCGACTGCTGGGGGTGAGGCAGCTCGGCCAGCGCCTGCTGTGGGCCCCCATACTGGGTGCCTTGCTGCTGGCGGCCACGGATCTGCTGCTGCAATCCCTGAGCCGCTTCTGGCCTGTGCTGATCCCGACCGGGGCCATGACGGCACTGCTGGGGGCCCCTCTGCTGCTCTGGCTGATCCCTCGGCTTGCCTTCAAGTCAGGCGCTCCCAAGGCCGCCAGCGGCCTGACGGTGGCACGCCATGGGGCGCCCGCTCGCCTTATCGGCCTGCTGTTGATGGGGCTGCTATTGGCGGTGGTTGCGTCCCTGCTGGTCGGGCAGGGGATGCACGGCTGGAGCTGGCCGAGCTGGCTCAGGTGGCAGGCCCAGCTGGAGTGGCGCCTGCCGCGTACCCTGGCTGCCGGTGCTGCCGGTGTGCTGCTGGCCCTGGCGGGCACCCTGTTGCAGCGGGTCAGCAACAACCCCATGGCGAGCCCGGAGCTGCTGGGGGTGAGCGGCGGCACCTTTATGGGGGTGATAGCGACGGCCTTGCTGCTGCCCGCTTTGCCACTGCCCATGATGCTGCTGGGGGGCCTGCTCGGTGCCTTCGGCTGCCTGCTGCTGCTGGTGCTGGTGCTGGTCAATCGCAAGCACGGTTTCCAGCCTGAGCGGATCCTGCTCTCCGGCATCGCCATCACGGCACTGTTCGAGCCGCTGCAGGCCATCGCCCTGGCCAACGGCGATCTGCGGGTGCAGCAGCTGCTCTCCTGGATGTCCGGCTCCACCTATTACGTCACCCTGCCGGTGGCCTATGGCCTGACCGGGTTGGCGCTGCTGATGCTGGCGGCCTGCCTGCTGGTGAGCCGCTGGCTCGATCTTATGCCCATGGGGCCGGCGGTGGCGACGGCGCTCGGCATTCGTCTCAACCGCGCCCAGCTCATCATACTGCTGCTGGTGGCCGTGCTCACCGCCAGTGCGACCATGGTCATAGGCCCGCTCTCCTTCGCCGGCTTGCTGGCCCCCCACATGGCCAAGCTGATGGGGCTGGTGCGGGCCCGCTGGCACCTGCTCGGTGCGGCGGGATGCGGGGCCCTGCTCATGGTGTTGGCGGACTGGGTCGGCCAGCAGATCCTGTTCCCGCAGGAGGTGCCGGTCGGGCTGGTCTCCACCCTGTTAGGGGGCGCTTACTTCATGTGGTGCCTGCGCCGCCTCTAGGTTTGTGGATAAAAAATGCACAAAAAAAAAGCCCGGGATCATCCCGGGCTTTTCATTGCCTGTCGTGCAGGTTTATTTGCCGATGCAGAAGCTGGAGAAGATGCGCCCCAGCAGATCGTCCGAGCTGAACTCGCCGGTGATCTCGGAGAGGGACTCCTGCGCCAGGCGCAGCTCCTCGGCCACCAGCTCGCCGGCCACGAAGACCTCGAGCTGCTCCCTGGCCACCAGCAGCCGCTCGGCGGCGCGCTCGAGGGCGTCCAGGTGGCGGCGGCGGGCCATAAAGCCCCCCTCGGTGTTGCCCTGGAAGCCCATGCAGGCCTTCAGGTGCTCGCGCAGGGCGGGCAGCCCCAGCTCGGTCTTGGCTGAGATGCGGTAGACGGCGTGGCCCAGCTCCTGGCTAGGTTCCAGATCCTCGCCGGTCAGGTCGGCCTTGTTGCGCACCACGGTGAGGCCGATCTTTTTTGGCAACCGATCAACAAATTCCGGCCAGATCTCCCGCGGGTCGACCGCATCCGTGGTGGTGCCATCCACCATGAAGAGCACCCGATCGGCCTGTTCTATTTCGGCCCAGGCACGCTCGATGCCGATCTGCTCCACCTTGTCCTGGGTATCGCGCAGGCCGGCGGTGTCGATGATGTGCAGCGGCATGCCGTCCAGGTGGATGTGCTCGCGCAGCACGTCGCGGGTGGTGCCGGCGATCTCGGTGACGATGGCGGATTCGCGGCCCGCCAGGGCGTTGAGCAGGCTGGACTTGCCGGCGTTGGGACGGCCGGCGATCACCACCTTCATCCCTTCCCGCAGCAGGGCCCCCTGCTTGGCCTCGCCGCGCACGTCATCCAGCTCTGCCATGATGGCGTAAAGATCCCCCGCCACCTTGCCGTCTGAGAGGAAGTCGATCTCCTCGTCCGGGAAGTCGATGGCGGCTTCCACATAGATGCGCAGCCGGGTGAGACTCTCCACCAGTTGCTGGATCTTGCCGGAGAACTGCCCCTGCAGGGAGTGCATGGCACTGCGGGCGGCCTGCTCGCTGGAGGCTTCGATCAGATCGGCGATGGCCTCGGCCTGGGCCAGATCCAGCTTGTCGTTGAGGAAGGCGCGCTCGCTGAACTCGCCGGGACGGGCGGGGCGGATGCCCTCGATTTGCAGAATGCGGCGTATCAGCATGTCCAGGATGACGGGGCCACCGTGGCCCTGCAGCTCCAGCACATCCTCGCCGGTGAAGCTGTTGGGGGCCTTGAACAGCAGGGCTATGCCCTGATCCAGAGGCTGGCCCTGCTCGTCCTTGAACGGCAGATATTCGGCATAGCGCACCCTGGGCAGCCGACCGAGCACGATTTCGGCGACTCGTTCGGCGGCGGGGCCTGAGACGCGGACTATGCCGACGCCACCCCGGCCGGGGGCGGTGGCCTGGGCCACGATCGTATCTGTTGTCATCTTGCTTGACTCGTCTGTTCGGTAATTGGGGACATTGTAATAAAAAAGGCGGCCCGAAGGCCGCCTCTTTTGTCATCAGGGAAGATGGGCTGCGCATCAAGTGCGTGAGTGCAGGCCTTTCTTCTCCAGCTGACGATAGATGATGGTCTGCTGGATGATGGATATGACGTTGCTCACCAGCCAGTACAGGGTCAGACCTGCCGGGAACCAGAGGAACATGAAGGTGAAGATGATCGGCATGAACTGCATCACCTTCTGCTGCATCGGGTCCGTGATGGTGGTCGGGCTCATCTTCTGCAGATACCACATGGAGGCACCCATGAGGATCGGCAGCACGAAGAAGGGGTCCTTCACCGACAGGTCGGTGATCCACAGGGCGAACGGCGCGTGACGCAGCTCGACAGACTCCATCAGTGCCCAGTAGAGGGCGATGAAGATGGGCATCTGCACCAGGATCGGCAGACAGCCACCGAGCGGGTTGACCTTCTCCTTCTTGTACAGCTCCATCATGCCCTGGGACATCTTCTGGCGATCGTCACCGAAGCGTTCCTTGAGCGCAGCCAGCTTGGGTTGCAGCATGCGCATCTTGGCCATGGAGGTGTACTGGGCCTTGGTCAGCGGGAACATGATGCCGCGTACCAGCAGGGTCAGCATGATGATGGCCAGACCCCAGTTCTGGACGAAACCGTGGAACACGGTCAGCAGCCAGTGCAGCGGCTGGGCGATGAACCACAACCAGCCGTAGTCGACGGTCAGGTCCAGGTGGTTGGCCACCTTCGCCATCTGATCCTGCAGCTTGGGACCGACCCACAGCTTGCCGCTTACTTCGGCCTGCTGACCGGCAGCCACGTCAACCAGCGGCGCCTTGTAGCCGATGATGGCCTGGTCTTTACCCGGGATCACGCGGCTGTAGAAGCTGTTGGTGTCCTCGGCGTTCGGTGCCCAGGCGGAGACGAAGTAGTGTTGCAGCATGGCGACCCAACCACCCTTGGTGGTCTTGTTCAGGTCGGCATCCTTCATCTCGTCGAAGGTGTACTTCTTGTAGCGGGTATCTTCGCTGGAGAAGGCACCACCACGGTAGGCGCTGGCCACCATGGCATGGCCTTCCTGGTCCTTCGGCGTGGTCACGGTCTGCTTCAGCTGACCGTAGAACTGCACCTGAACCGGCTCGGCAGACTTGTTGTCGATCTTGTAATCGACGCCAATGGCGTAGTCACCGCGCTTGAGCACGAACTCCTTGGTGAAGACCACGCCCTTGCTGTCGGTCCAGGTCATCGGCACGACGACTTGATCCTGACCGTCGGCCAGCTGGTAGCTGGTCTGGGCGGCTTCGTAGGTGGGACGACCCTGGGGCTGGCTGTCAGGACCGTTGCGACCCACCAGACCACTCTGGGCAACATAGAGGTGTGCAGGCTGGCTGGTCAGCAGGGTGAACGGCTGTTCCTTGCCTTCTTCCAGCTTGTGGGCCAGCAGTTCGGCAGAGACGATGTCACCGCCCTGGGTATCCAGGGTCAGCTTGAGCACGTCGGAGGAGACGGTGATCAGCTTGCGTGCGGTAGTGGCGTTGGCTTGCTCGGAAACCTGAGGAATATCACCGGTCTGACCGGCTTCAGGTACGAAATGTTCGGTTTGGGCCACGGTAGTCGGGGCCGGCTTCGGAGCCTTGTCGGACTCCCACTGTTGCCAGAGCAAGAAGCTCACGAACAGCAAACCGATCAGGAGTAAATTGCGTTGTGATTCCATAGTCTTCAGTTTCTTCGCTTTGGTTGCGGAACCGGGTCATAACCACCCTCGGATAAGGGATGGCATTTTAATAGACGTTTGCTGGCTAACCAAACGCCTTTTATGAAACCGTGAAGTCGGATTGCTTCTATCGCAAATTGGGAACAAGTCGGGGTGAAACGGCAGCGCGGCCCGAGCAGGGGACTAATGATTAGCTGATACAGGCGTATCAGTTTGATAGCTACCCATTGCAACGGCGTGACAGAGTGCGCCATAGCTTTTCCAGTAACTTGAACAGCTCTTCGTTATCCATCTCCTTTACGCCACCCTTGGCTATGACGACGATGTCGATAGCGGGCAGATTGGCCTGATTGAGACGGAAGCTCTCCCGTACCACTCGTTTGACACGGTTACGCCAGACGGCACGCTTGAGTGCTTTTTTGGGCACAGCTAGGCCAAGACGGGGGTGTTCGAGGGAATTGGGGCAAGCAAGAAGCGTAATTTGCGGAGAAGCGGCCCGGACAGGCTCGGCGAAAACGCGTTTGAAGTGTTCGGGAGTTAACAGACGTAACTCCCGAGAGAAGGTGTGCTGGGTAGGCATTAGACTACCAGGCGGGCACGACCCTTGGCACGACGAGCGGCCAGAACTTTGCGGCCGTTGGCAGTAGCCATGCGAGCGCGGAAACCGTGAGAGCGCTTGCGCTTCAGGTTGGACGGTTGAAAAGTACGTTTCATGATTCGATTCCGTATTTCTGTACAGTTTTGATTGTCACACTTAGCCGACGCGCCAGCTATAGCGTGTGACGACTAGCAAAAGAGGCCGAATTCTAAACAGAGTTCGGCTTCTCGTCAATCCGCCGTTCCCTCTCATCTTCTTCTGGCTCAACAATAAGCAGGAGAAGCTGGCAGGATCCAGAGGATCAAGGGCCCCGAATTATACTGGCAACCCCGGGTTAAACAAGGATCCACCAAGAAAAAAGGCGGCCAGGCCGCCAAAGAGAGAGCTATTTAAGGACTTTGCGCAGGAACTCCCGGGTGCGGGGATCCTGCGGATCGACCAATATCTGATCCGGCGGGCCCTGTTCGACGATCCGGCCCCCCTCCATGAAGATCACCCGGTCGGCGACATCACGGGCAAACTCGATCTCGTGGGTCACCACCACCATGGTCTGGTGCTGGCGGGCGAGCTCCTTCATCAGCCCCAGCACCTCGTCGACCCATTCCGGATCCAGGGCCGAGGTGGGCTCGTCAAACAGGATGACCTTGGAGTGGGCCGCCATGGCGCGGCCTATGCCGACCCGCTGCTGCTGGCCACCGGAGAGGGACGCCGGGTAGGCATCCTGTTTGTCGGCGAGGCCTATGTCCTTGAGGATGCCAAGGGCGGTGGCACGGGCCTCCGCCTTTGGCTGTTTCCAGACGGTGATCAGCCCCTCGGCGATGTTGTCCAGCGCCGTCTTGTTGGCAAACAGGGCGTAGTTCTGGAACACGAAGGAGGCGCGCTTGCGCAGCTCTATGGCCTGCTGCTCGCTGGCACGGGCCAGATCCAGCTGCAGATCATCGATGGCAAGGGTGCCTGCATCCGGGGTCTCCAGCAGGTTGAGGCAGCGCAGCAGGGTCGACTTGCCGGTGCCGGAGGGACCGATGATGACGACAATGTCACCCTTCTTTACCTCCAGATCGATGCCGTTCAATACCTGATTGCCGTCATAGGCCTTGGAAAGACCCGTTAACTTGATCATGACAGGTCTCCTTCAATGGGCGCGGCTGTTGAGAGGTACTCCCAGCCTGTGCCGCAAGTGGGTAATGGCGTGCTCATCATCGCTGGCATCCTCTTAGTAAGCACGATTGAGGCGTACTTCCAGCAGGTGCTGCAAGCGGGTGAAGAAGATGACCACCACCCAGTAGACCAGGGCCACCGCCATGAAGCTCTCGAAGAACTTGAAGGAGGAGGAGGCCTCCATCTGCGCCTTGCCCATGATCTCGGCCACCCCCAGGGTAAACGCCAGTGAGGTGCTCTTGATCATGTCGATGAAGTAGTTCATCAGGGACGGCGTCGCGATGCGGGCCGCCTGCGGTAGTATTATCCGCCGCATCGCCTGATAGCGGCTCATGCCGATGCTGAGGGCAGCTTCCATCTGGCTCTTGTGGATGCCGAGAATGGCGGCCCGGATCGACTCGGCCATGTAGGCGGCGAAGTGCAGGGTCAGCCCTATGATGGCGGCGGTAAAGGCATCCATCCCCACGAAGACAGGGAACAGTTGCGGCAGCCCGTAGTAGAGCAGGAACAGCTGGACGAGCAGGGGAGTCCCCCGGAAGAACGAGATATACAGCATCGCCAGCCAGTGAATTGCGGGAACGCGAAACACCCGTACTATCGCCAGGGCCAGCGACAGTACGAGTGCCAATACGAATCCCCACAGGGCCATTTCCATCGTGGTGCCCAGGTATTTGAGCAGGATGGGAAACAGCCCTAGCGTGTACTCGAGATCAAATTCCATCATTTATTTGCTGGTGATGTCCGCTGCGAACCATTTTTCCGAGATCTTGGTCAGGGAGCCGTCTTTACGCATGGCGGTCAGCGCCTCGTCGACCTTCTTCAGCACGGCCTGTTTTTCCGGGGTCTTCAAGAAGGGCAGGGCGTTCTCGATAGTCTCGAACGGTGCGCCTGCCTGTTGCAGCGGCAGCTTGGATTCCTTGATCAGCTGGGCGGTGGAGACGCGGTCCATCACGAAGGCATCGATGCGACCCAGGGCGACGTCCTGCTCGAAGCTGGAGTCATAGGTACGGATGTCGATCTTCTTGTTCGGGTCGTTCTTGCGCAGCAGCTCTTCGAAGTTGGAGCCCAGGTTCACCGCGACCGTCTTGCCTTCCAGATCCTTGAGACCGTGGATGGTGCTGTTGCCCTTGCGCACCACTATCTGGGCGCCGTCATAGACGTAGGGCTGGGAGAAGGCGTACTTGGCCTTGCGCTCGTCGGTGATGGTGATCTGGTTGGAGATGGTATCGACGCGACCGGTTTCCAGCATGCCGAACAGGCCGGAGAAGCTGGCGGTGACGAACTCGACCTTGTAACCGGTGCGCTCACCGATCTGGTTCCACATGTCCACCTCGAAGCCCTGCAGCTTGTCCTGCTTGACGAAGGTGAACGGGAAATACTTGCCGGACATGCCGACCTTGATGGTTTCCTGGGCGATAGCCTGGCCGGACAGGCTGGCCAGCAGAATGGCGGCGCCGGAAATCAGCTTGATGGTGGTCTTCATGGGGATTCCTCTCTCTGTAGTTCTGTATTTTTAGTTGTAATCACGGGTTGGCGCTGATGTTATTGGAATAAAATATAAAGAATAAATGATATTTGGTTATATAAAATAACCGCAGCAGCAGGCTCTCATTCTGTCCACATCACCGGTCGGTGGCTGTGGGTAACTTTGGGGATGAAATCAGATCCTGGGGCGTTGGATCCTTGAAAGTCAAGGATCTTATTTGCTGGATCCGTGCGGCGGCAACTGGAGATCCAGCCACTAAAAACGTAGAATAGCCGGTCTTTACTTAATCAATTGACGGGAGTCTAGAGTGACTGCTTCGCTATGGCAGCAGTGCCTTAACCGGCTGCAAGATGAGTTGCCCTCGGCAGAATTCAGCATGTGGATCCGGCCGCTTCAAGCGGAGTTGAGTGACAATACTCTGACCCTGTATGCACCGAATCGCTTCGTTCTGGACTGGGTACGCGACAAGTACCTGCTCCGGGTCAATGGCATCATCAACGAGCTGTGCGGAGCCGATGCTCCCACCCTGCGTTTTGACATCGGTAATCGTCCCCATCCCGTCGCGGTCGCCAGAGCGCCGGCGCGCGGTGTCGATCCTGTGAATAACTCTCACAAGAGCTGGGAAAGCAAGGCGGAAGCCAAGCCCGAGCCGAACCACAAGAGCAACACCAACGTGAACTACACCTTCGAGAATTTCGTCGAAGGTAAGTCCAACCAGTTGGCCCGTGCGGCGGCCCGTCAGGTGGCCGACAATCCGGGTGGCGCCTACAACCCGCTGTTCCTCTATGGCGGCACCGGTCTGGGCAAGACCCACCTGCTGCACGCCGTTGGCAACGCCATCAAGGAACGCAAGAAAGACGCCAAAGTCATCTACATGCACTCCGAACGGTTCGTGCAGGACATGGTGAAGGCGCTGCAGAATAACGCCATTGAAGAGTTCAAGCGTTATTACCGTAGCGTCGATGCCCTGCTCATCGATGACATCCAGTTCTTCGCCAACAAGGAGCGCTCCCAGGAGGAGTTCTTCCATACCTTCAACGCCCTTCTCGAAGGCAACCAGCAGATCATCCTGACCTCGGATCGTTACCCGAAGGAGATCAACGGTGTCGAGGATCGCCTCAAGTCCCGCTTCGGCTGGGGTCTGACGGTGGCGATCGAACCGCCCGAGCTGGAGACCCGCGTCGCCATCCTGATGCGCAAGGCGGACGAGAACCAGATCCATCTGCCGGACGAAGTGGCCTTCTTCATCGCCAAACGTCTGCGCTCCAACGTCCGTGAACTGGAAGGCGCCCTCAACCGGGTGATCGCCAACGCCAACTTCACCGGTCGTGCCATCAACATCGACTTCGTGCGCGAGGCGCTGCGCGACCTGCTGGCCTTGCAGGAGAAGCTGGTCACCATCGACAACATCCAGAAGACGGTGGCGGAGTACTACAAGATCAAGCTGGCGGATCTGCTGTCCAAGCGTCGCTCCCGCTCCGTTGCCCGCCCGCGTCAGCTGGCGATGGCCTTGGCCAAGGAGCTGACCAACCACAGTTTGCCGGAGATAGGGGATGCCTTTGGTGGCCGTGACCACACCACCGTTCTTCATGCCTGCCGCAAGATCGAGCAGCTGAAGGAGGAGAGTCACGACATCAAGGAAGACTATTCCAACCTGATCCGTACCCTTTCTTCCTGATAACGGAACGGAGTGGACAGATGGGGCTCGAATATTCCAACCTGATCCGAAAATTTTCCTCCTAATCACAACGGAGAGCACAGATGCAGCTCGAAATTAGCCGTGAGGCCCTGTTACGTCCTCTGCAACTGGTGTCCGGTGCCCTGGGTGGCCGGCCGACCCTGCCCATCCTCGGCAACGTCCTGCTCGATGTCAGCAATGGCCTGCTGTCGCTGACCGGGACAGATCTCGAGGTGGAGATGATAGGCCAGGTCTATCTCAGCAGCGACAGCCAGGATGGGCGCACCACAGTGCCGGCGCGCAAGTTGCTGGATATCTGCCGCGGCCTGCCGGAAGGGGCGGATATCCGTCTCAACACGGAAGGGGAGCGCCTCATCATCCGCTCCGGTCGTTCCCGCTTCAATCTCTCGACCCTGCCGGCGACCGAGTACCCGAACATCGAGGACTGGGAATCCGTGCTCGAGTTCGATATCAGCCAGCTGGAGCTTAAAAAACTGATCGATGCGACCCAGTTCTCCATGGCCAGCCAGGATGTGCGTTACTACCTGAACGGCATGCTGTTCGAGAGCGAGGGCCATGGTCTGCGCACCGTCGCCACCGACGGTCACCGCCTGGCCACCTGTCGCCGCGAAGTGGTCGGGGAATCGCTGCCCGATCATCAGGTCATCCTGCCCCGCAAGGGCGTGCTGGAGCTGGTGCGCCTCCTGGAGGCGGAAGACAAGCCGGTGCGGTTGCAGGTCGGTCGCAGCAACCTGCGTGCCGCCCTGGATGGCTTCATCTTCACCTCCAAGCTGGTGGATGGCCGCTTCCCGGACTGGCGTCGCGTCATTCCCCGGGGGAGTGACAAGGCCCTGATCGCCGGTCGTGAGGATCTGCGCCAGGCCTTCGCCCGCGCCGCCATCCTCTCCAACGAGAAATTCCGTGGGGTGCGTCTCAATCTGCAGGAAAACCTGCTGCGCATCACCGCCAACAACCCGGAACAGGAAGAAGCCGAGGAGCTGCTTGACGTACAATATGCTGCTGGCGAGATGGAGATCGGCTTCAACGTCTCCTATGTGCTGGACGTGCTGAATACGTTAAAATGTGACCAAATCCGGATCAGCCTGAGCGATTCCATCAGCAGTGCCATTATTGAGGATTTTGACAGCCAAGATGCCCAGTATGTGGTGATGCCGATGCGGATCTAGTCGTGTCCCTGGTCAAACTCCAGCTCAGCGACTTTCGCAACATCCAGCACGCCAGTCTCGCGCTGTCCCCCGGCCTCAATATCCTGGTCGGGTGCAATGGCAGCGGCAAGACCAGCGTGCTGGAAGCCATCCATTACCTCGGTCTCGGTCGTTCTTTTCGTACTCACCTGACCGGGCGGGTCATCCGCCAGGGGGAGAGGGCGTTTACCCTGTTTGCCCAGTGCGAGCTGGAAGGGCGTCAGGTGCCCATCGGGCTTGCCAAGGACAAGGGGGGCGAGACCCAGCTCAAGATCGCCGGGGCCCAGGCCCAGCGATTGGCCGATCTGGCCGAGCTGTTGCCGGTGCAGTTGATCCACCCCGATGGTTTCAACCTGCTGACCGGCGGACCTCAGGCTCGCCGGGCCTGGCTGGACTGGGGTGTCTTTCATCAGGAGCCAACCTTCTTCTCCCTGTGGGGGCGGGTGCGGCGTCTGCTGAAACAGCGCAATGCGCTGCTGCGCCAGAGCAGCCAGTATCGCCAGCTGGCATTCTGGGATCAGGAGCTGGTGCGGCTAGGGGGTGAGCTGGCGGAGTTTCGCGCCAGTTATTGTCAGGCCATTACCCCCCTGATCAAGGAGATGACGGCGGATTTTCTGCCGGAATTCGACATCAGCCTCGGTTTCTATCGGGGCTGGGAGAGAGAGACTCCCCTCGGCGACTTGCTGGAGGCGGGGTTCGAGCGGGATCGTTCGCTGGGGTACACTGGGGTCGGTCCGCAGAAGGCGGATGTGCGGCTCAAGGCGAACGGGGTGCCCGCTCAGGATATTTTGTCCAGGGGTCAGTTGAAGTTGCTGGTCTGTGCCATGCGACTGGCTCAAGGGCTCTATTTGAATCAACATAGCAGCCGTGGCTGTATTTTTTTAATTGACGATTTTGCCTCTGAACTGGATGTCGACAAACGTCGCCTGCTGGCCGCAAGGCTGAAGCAGTGCGCGTCCCAGGTGTTTATCACCGCCATCGATACCGGTCAGCTCGCAGACATGATGGATGCGAGTGACTGCAAGCTGTTCCACGTGGAACAAGGCAAGATCTCCGAAACGTTAGAGAAGGCAGAGAGTAAGCTATGAGTGAAAATACTTACGACTCCTCGAATATCAAGGTGCTGAAGGGCCTGGATGCGGTCCGCAAGCGCCCGGGGATGTATATCGGCGATACGGATGATGGCTCGGGCCTGCACCACATGGTGTTCGAGGTCGTCGATAACTCCATTGACGAGGCTCTGGCTGGCTACTGCTCCGATATTCAGGTCAAGATCCATTCCGACGGTTCCGTCTCCGTGCGTGACAACGGCCGGGGTATTCCGGTCGACATGCACGAGGAGGAGGGCCGCTCCGCCGCCGAAGTCATCATGACGGTGCTGCACGCCGGCGGCAAATTCGATGACAACTCCTACAAGGTATCCGGCGGCCTGCACGGCGTGGGTGTCTCGGTGGTGAACGCCCTCTCTGACAAGCTGCTGCTGACCATACGTCGCAACGGCCACGTCTACGAGCAGACCTATCACCTGGGTGAGCCGCAGGCGCCGCTCAAGCAGATTGGCGACAGCACGGGTACCGGTACCGAAGTGCGCTTCTGGCCGAGTCCGACCATCTTTACCGATACCCTGTATCACTACGAGATCCTGGCCAAGCGGCTGCGTGAGCTCTCTTTCCTGAACTCCGGTGTCTCCATCCGCCTGATGGACGAGCGGGATGGCCGCGAGGCTCACTTCTGCTACGAGGGCGGCATCAAGGCCTTCGTCGAATACCTGAACCAGAACAAGACCCCGATCCATCCCAAGGTGTTTCACTTCACCACTGAGCAGGATGGTATCGGCGTCGAAGTGGCGATGCAGTGGAACGACGCCTATCAGGAAGGGGTCTACTGCTTCACCAACAACATCCCGCAGCGGGATGGGGGCACCCACCTGGTGGGCTTCCGTACCGCGCTGACCCGTACCCTCAACTCCTACATGGACAAAGAGGACTACAGCAAGAAGGCCAAGTCTGCCGCCAGTGGCGACGACGTCCGTGAAGGCCTGATTGCGGTCATCTCCGTCAAGGTACCTGACCCTAAGTTCTCCTCCCAGACCAAGGACAAGCTGGTCTCTTCCGAAGTGAAGACAGCCGTTGAACAGGCGATGGGCGAGAAGCTGGCGGACTTCCTGCTGGAAAACCCGGGCGACGCCAAGATAGTGGTCAACAAGATCATCGACGCGGCCCGTGCCCGTGAAGCGGCCCGCAAGGCCCGCGAACTGACTCGCCGCAAGGGCGCCCTGGACATCGCCGGTCTGCCCGGCAAGCTGGCGGACTGTCAGGAGAAAGACCCGGCCCTCTCCGAACTCTACATAGTGGAAGGGGACTCTGCTGGCGGCTCCGCCAAGCAGGGTCGCAACCGCAAGAACCAGGCCATCCTGCCGCTCAAGGGCAAGATCTTGAACGTGGAAAAAGCCCGTTTCGACAAGATGATCTCCTCGCAAGAGGTGGGCACCCTGATCACGGCGCTGGGCTGCGGCATAGGTCGCGACGAGTACAACCCGGACAAGCTGCGCTACCACAACATCATCATCATGACGGATGCGGACGTCGATGGTGCGCACATCCGTACCCTGCTGCTGACCTTCTTCTACCGTCAGATGCCGGAGATCATCGAGCGTGGCTACGTCTTCATCGCCCAGCCGCCGCTCTACAAGGTCAAGAAGGGCAAGCAGGAGCAGTATCTGAAAGACGAAGATGCACTGCTGCAGTACCAGACCTCCATGGCGCTGGACGGTGCTACCCTGCACGTCAACGAGTCTGCCCCGGCCATCGGTGGCGAGGCGCTGGAGCGTCTGGTCAACCAGCACCGTGCCGTCTCTCACCTGATCACCCGCATGTCCCGCCGCGCCCCGGATGCCGTGCTGACCCAGCTGATCTATCAGCCTGAGTTGAACGAAACCCTGCTGGCCAGCGAGAGCGATCTGCTGGCCTGGTGCCAGGGGATGGAAGCCGTGCTCAACGAGAGCAACCACGGCATCCAGTACCAGATCCAGGTACGTCGCGACGAAGAGCGCAGTTTGTTCGTGCCGCACGCCGTGGTTCGTCAGCACGGTGTTGACCGGGAATACCCGCTCAGCTACGACTTCCTGCAGTCCGGTGAATACCGTCAGCTGGTCTCCCTGGGCAAGGAGATTGCCAACCTGATCGAGGAAGGTGGTTTCATCAAGCGTGGCGAGAAGGTCAAACCTGTGGCCAACTTCGTGGAAGCCGTCGACTGGCTGATGGGCGAAGGCAAGCGTGGCATCTACATCCAGCGCTATAAAGGGCTGGGTGAGATGAACCCGGATCAGCTGTGGGAAACCACCATGGATCCGGAAGCCCGTCGCATGCTGCGTGTCACTATCGACGACGCCGTTGGTGCCGACCAGCTCTTCTCCACCCTGATGGGTGATGCGGTCGAGCCTCGCCGTGACTTTATCGAGACCAACGCCCTGCGGGTCGCCAACCTCGACGTCTGATCGACGCAGTCAGACAGTAAAAAGCCGCTCCTTGTGAGCGGCTTTTTGTTTTCTGTGTGAGAGGGGAAAGTGGCGCGTTCCACGTGAAACATGAAACCGCCTTGGTGTTGATAGCACCGACTCAGCCCGGTTCTGCTGCCAGGCAGTAGAGGCGCAGGCGATGGCCATCGGGATCAAGTGCCATGCCGGTATAGCCAAACTCCATCCGGATCGGCTGCTGGATGATGGTCAGGCCGCGAGCCTGACACTCGGCCAAGCCAGAATCGACACTGGCTTCATCGGGCAGCGGGAAGGCCAGCTCCATGGCGCCGGCACACTGGGTCACGGCAGGCTCGACGGTAGCGCTGGACCAGAGCGCCAGTTTTGCTCCCGACTCGAACACGAACATGACAAAGGTAGGGGACTCCTCTACCGGTGGGCGACCGAAAAGCTCGCGATAGATGCGGGCGCTGCGGGCCGGATTAGAAACATAGATAATGGTGAACGGTGGGACTAACAACATGGTGATGCTCCTTGATTCGGGGAGGGCGCATCTGCGCCGACCCCGTCAGCATGGCGCTACCTGCTGTCAGTTTCTGTCAGCAATGAATTTGGGTTGCGGGATCTGCTGGGTGGCGCGCCACACTTTCAGCAAGCTCTCCCTGCTTTTGGGATAGCGGCAATCTTGCGGCTGCATCCGGGTGATGCGATCGACCCGAAAGTGGCGAAAGCCCTGACGTAGTTCGCACCAGGCGACCAGTACCCGCACCTGCTCGAAGTAGCCAAGAGCAAAGGGCCAGACGGTGCGCTCAGAAGCATCTTCCTTGAGATCGCGATAGCTCAGGAGCACTTTGCGCTGCTGGCGGATGGCGCTGCGCAACGGGGCTTCATCGGTGAGGCTGTCGCTGCGGGAGGTGCCGATCAGCAGGGCATTGCTCTGGAGCTGCTGGCGATAGTCGGCGGGCAACACGGCTTCTATCTTGGCCAGCGCGCTGCTGGCCGATGCACTCAAGGCTCCGTCACCGTGCGCGACCACCCAGCGCGACCCCAGCACCAGTGCATCCAGCTCCTCTTCGCTGAACATCAGCGGCGGCAGCATGAAGCCGGGGCGTAGCACATAACCGATACCCGGTTCTCCCTCGATATGGGCACCTTGCGCCTGCAGGGTGGCGATATCCCGATAGAGGGTGCGCAGGCTGATGCCAAGCTGGCTGGCCAGTTCAGAGCCTGTGATGGCGTAGCGGTGGCCGCGCAGCAGCTGGATCAGGGCCAGCAGGCGTTCGGAACGGGACATGATATGACTCCTGAGTATTTCTGGTTAGCCTGCCATAGCGGGTTGAACCGGTACAGGGGGTGTCATCAGACGTTGTTGCCACGAAAAGAGCGGCGCCATTCACTCGGGGATACCCCGAAACGGGCGCGAAAATGCTGGCGCAGTATGGCGGCCGTCTTCAATCCTACCAGTTCGGCGATGCGGTCCATGGAGTGGCCGCTCGTCTCCAGCAACTCCTGGCTGCGCCTGAGACGCTCGGCCAGCAGCCACTCCCCGACGGAGAGGCCGGTCGCCTGCTGGAAGCGACGGGTGAAGGTGCGCCGGCTCATCAGGCAGTGCTCTGCCAGTGCGTCCAGGTTGTGAGGCTCGGCCAGGTGCATACGCAGGTGATCGAACAGCTGGTTGATCCTGGCATCCCGGGTGGAGGCGGGCACCGGCTGCTCAATGAACTGGGCCTGGCCCCCCTCTCTATGGGGTGGCACCACCAGCCTCCTAGCCAGCTTGTTGGCGATCCGGCTGCCATGGTGCTCGCGCACCAGGTAGAGGCAGCAATCCAGCCCGGCGGCGGTGCCGGCCGAGGTGATCAGGCCCTCATCGTCCACGTAGAGGGCATTGGTATCGAGCCGCACGGCGGGAAAGCGGCCCATGAAGTCCTGCTCGAACTCCCAATGGGTCGAGGCCCTGCGTCCCTCCAGCAGACCGGCATAGGCCAGCACATAGGTGCCCAGACAGAGCCCCACTATCTGGGCACCCCTGCTTCGGGCGGCAACCAGGGCATCGAGCAGTGGCTGGGCCGGTCGCTCGGCCGGATCGCGCCAGAAGGGGATGATGACGATGTCAGCCCCGATCAATCCCTCCAGCCCGTGGCTTGCGTCGATGCGAAAGCCCTGGGCGGAACCGGGCTGGCGGGTGGTGTCGCCGGCGCAGAGCCTGAGTTCGAACAGGGAGGCGCCAGGCATCATGGTGTCGCCGAAGATGAGGCAGGGCACGGCGCAGTGAAAGGGGCTGAAGTGATCGAAGGTGATGACGGCGACGACGATGGGATTGGGCATAGTAGCAGACTCCTTTGCACTCGGATCCCCATGATAAGGGGCGGCAACAGAAAGCCGAAGGGCCATGTGGTCACATGGCCCGCTCGATCAGAGGACGATGGACTCGCCATCCTCGGGCACCCGCACCCGCGTTGCCATCCCCTGTTTGCCAAGGTAATCGCGCAGCTCGCGCCTAGTCAGCAGGGCATGATTGACCGCCTCCATGTGGCTGGCGATCAGGGTGGCCTGTGGCGCTGCCTGATAGACGGCGGCGACATCCTCCTTGCCCATGATGATGGAACCCAGCCCCGGCACCTGGGCATCGCCACAGTTGAGGATGACGACCTCGGGCTGGTACTGTTGCAGCGCTTGTTCAACCTGGGCGTTCCAGACGGTGTCACCCGCCAGATAGAGGGTCTTCTCTGCGGGATGGGAGAAGACCACTCCGGATACCTCACCCAGCCGCTCGCCCAACACCGCCATGACCTGATCGTTGCCGTGTTGCCCCTCGGTCTGTTGCAACCGGATCCCGGCAAACCCGACCTGCTCGCTCAGCAGGCGTACATCCCTGAAGCCGCAGGCGCTTATGGTGTCAGCATCTTTCTGATGCTGCACAAACAGCGGGAGGTGCTTGGGGATCTGCTGCTGAGCGACCGGGTCCCAGTGGTCGAGGTGATCATGGGTCACTATCACCGCATCCACATCGAGGATCTCCGCCATGGGCAGGGGCAGTTCGACCAGCGGATTGCGCAGCTGGCTGTTGGCCGTTCCCTCAAACCCCGGGAGGCTGCCCTTGGTAGACAGCATGGGATCGATCAGGAAGCGGGTGCCGGCGTAGTGGATGAGCAGGGTGGCATTGCGAACCTGGGTAACTTTCATGGTGTGCTCCGGTCTCTGGTGGGGGGACGCAACCAGTATGGCGCGGAGGGGATTGGGGGATGAGTGGCCCGCGGGCAGAATATCATATCAATCGGGCCATTTTCGACGCTGACAGGCGACCAAAAATTTCTTTTCATTTTTTCCCTTGAAAGGAAAAAGTGAGCCCCTATATAGGTAACAAGGCCGGAACGCTCGACAGAGGTTTCGACCAGGCGCCCGTCCATATGGAGGGCAAACAATCCGTTATCGCTCACAAGAGGGTAATACTATGCGTTCTATAGACTTTTCTCCGCTCTATCGTTCTGCCATTGGTTTCGATCGTCTGGCCAATCTCATCGAATCTGCGGCCAGCAATGGCAATGCCGGTTATCCCCCCTACAACATCGAGCAGCTGGGTGACAACGACTACCGCATCAGCATGGCGGTGGCGGGCTTTACTCAGGAAGAGCTGGAGCTGAGCTTCCAGGAAAATCTGCTGACGGTGAAGGGCAACAAGCAGGCTGACTCCGAGCGCCACTATCTCTATCAGGGCATAGCCGAGCGCGGCTTCGAGCGTCGCTTCCAGCTGGCCGACTATGTGCGGGTGAAGGGTGCCGATCTCAAGAATGGTCTGCTGCACATCGATCTGGCCCGTGAAGTGCCCGAGGCGATGAAGCCCCGCAAGATCGAGATCAACGGCTGACAGCCTGAACTCTCAGTGTTTTTACCTGCTTCCCGGGTGCCGATGACGGGCCTGTGGAGAGTCAAACCTGTTGCTTACTAGAAGGATAGGATTATGCGTAACCTCGATTTTTCTCACCTCTCTTCCAATGCCGTCGGCTTCGAGCGGATGGCCCGCGAGCTGGAAGGCCTGTTCGACCAGAAGGCGGCGGCCTATCCCCCTTACAACATCGAAAAGCGGGAGCATGACGGCTACCGCATCACGGTTGCCGTGGCTGGCTTCGAGCGCGACGAGCTGGAGCTGGAGACCGAAAACGGCACCCTCAAGGTGAAGGGGCGCAAGGCCGCTGCGGCCGGTGAGCGTCAGTTCCTCCATCAGGGGATTGCCGAGCGTGACTTCGAGCTCGCCTTCAAGCTGAGCCAGCACGTGGAGGTGAAGGGGGCCAGACTGGAGCATGGTCTGCTGACCATAGATCTCGCCCGCGAATTGCCGGAGGCACTCAAGCCCCGCGCCATCCCCATCGGCAAACCCGATCAGCTGGCGCTGCCGAGTTAAGCCGGGGAGCTGACACCAGAGACGAGAAAGGCCTGCGATCGCAGGCCTTTCTTTTATCTGCAGGCGAGTCAGCTGCCGCGGTAAATGGCGTTGATCTCGTCCGCCAGTATGGCGATGCCGCGCCGCACCAGCTCCTCGCTCTGGGAGTAGTTGAGGCGAATGCACTCCTGACTGTGGCGCCACTCAGGGTCCTCGATGCCGGGGAAGAAGTAGTGACCCGGCACTATCAGCAGGTTCTTCGCCTTCAGCCGCTCGTAGAGCGCCTGGCAGTGGATCGGCAGGCCTTCGAACCAGAGCCAGAGGAAGAGGGCGCCTTCCGGCTTGTGGATGTGGAAGCGCGGATCGGGAATGGCTTCTCGCAGTAGCTGGACCGCGAAGTCGGCCTTCTGCTTGTAGAAGGGTTTCACCACCTGCTCGCTCAGGGCGATGATCTCGCCGCTCTCTATCATGGGGATGGTGATGGCGGGCCCCAGGCTGCCCGGTGCCAGGTTGATGATGCCGCTCAGGTTGGTGATGGCCTGGATGATCTTCTCGTCGGCGATGACGATGCCGCAGCGGGTGCCCGGCAGGCCCAGCTTGGAGAGGCTCATGCAGAGTATGGTGTTGGCATTCCAGAACGGCTTGGCCTCGCTGAAGATGATGCCGGGGAAGGGCACGCCGTAGGCGTTGTCGAGCAGCAGCGGGATCCCCTTGTCGCGAGCGATCTGATCCAGATGCTCTATCTCTTCATCGGTCAGCACGTTGCCTGTGGGGTTGGTCGGGCGGGAGACGCAGATCACCCCTATGTCGTCACCCACCTCCAGGCTCTCGAAATCCACATGGTATTTGAACTGGCCGTCGGCCAGCTTCTCTATGGTGGGCTTGTAGGCGACGAAGTGATCCTCCGCCAGGGCCGAGTCCGCATAGCCGATGTATTCGGGGGCCAGGGGGAAGAGCACCTTCTTCTTGCGGCCATCGGCGAACTCGCCGGCCAGCAGGTTGAACAGATAGAAGAAGGCATTCTGGCTGCCGTTGGTCAGGGCTATGTTGCGGGCCGAGATGTCCCAGCCCAGCTCTCTCTTGAGCAGGGCGGCCAGCGCCTTGGTGAACCTGTCCTTGCCTTGCGGGCCATCGTAGTTGGCCATGGCCTTGATCAGCTCGCCATTGTCGAGCAGCTGCTTGGCCTCGGTCTGAAAGCGTTCCAGCATGCCGGGGATGGGGGCCGGATTGCCGCCTCCCAGCATGATGGCGTCCGGATTGAGCAGCCCCTGATTGAGGTCATCCATGAGTTGGGTAATACCGGCGTGGCGAGTGAACTTCTCGCCGAACAAGGAGAATTCCATTCGGTGACAGATCCAGAGTCAGTTACGGGGGAGCTAGCACCATAGCTCAGTTTAAAAGCGGGTGTCGATCAAAATCATGGGACGTTCCACGTGGAACGGGCCCAGGAAAATGGATGTGGTAAAAATAACCACTAATGGGTTTCAAAATAACCAACAAGATGGGAAGGGATGCCTTAAATGGCATCTATTTTTATTTTATTTAAACAAAATCAACTGTTTATATAGTTGGCACGACTATTGGAATAACTCTCTGGTCATCTCAACCACACCGGAGCAAGCCAGATGAAGACCCTGATCGCGACCCTGATACTGAGCAGCCTGAGCCTGAACGCCATGGCCAACGACAACCCCAGGCCCGAGCTGGATAGCGCCAAGCTGGCGCAGGAGATGCTTGCCCAGCAGCAGCAGGCATCCCGGGAGGTGGTACTGGATGCCATCCACAACCTCCAGCCATTGGCACTGGATACCCTGGTGGTGGAGGTCAGCCCCGCCGTGGCGACTCACCCCGAGAGTTGAGGTGACGCAGGGGCGTCTGCCCCGAGTGCTGTTTGAAGAAGCTGATGAAGGCGCTGTCGCTGGAAAATTCCAGGGAAGCGGCAATCCGGCTGATGGGTTCGTTTTCGGCCAGCAACTCCATGGCTCGCAGCAGTCGCCACTGCTGGCGCCAGGCCTGGTAGTTCATGCCGGTCTCTCTCATGAAGATGCGACCTATGGTCTTGTCACTGGCACCCACCTCCTCGGCCAGCCGGTTGAGCCGAGGGGGCAGGGTGTCGCCCCGCTTTATCTTCTGCAGCCAGGTCGCCAGACGCGGGTCTGACGGCAACGGCAGCTGCCAAGACTCTCGGGGTGCCTGCCCCAGCTCCTCCATGAACAATGCCAGCGTCCGCTGCTGCTCCTCTTGCGGCTGGTCCCACGGCCAGAGCGCCATCCGTTCGATCAGGGCGTGCAACAGGGGGTTGACCGCCAGCACCGCCATGCTGGTCGGCAACTCGGGGTGCGGGGTGAAGTAGAGGGACCGATAGGCCACCACCCCGCGCATCAGGACCCTGTGGGGCGTGCCCGCCGGCAGCCAGGCCGCTCGCGTCGGCGGGAGCAGGCAGACCCTGTCTGCGAGCTCCATGGTCATGCAGCCGGATTGGGCGAACAGCAGCTGGTGGCGCTGATGCCGATGCAGGCCGGAGTCGTGCCAGCCGAGCGCGGAGGCGATGCCGATCACGCTGCCCGTCAGCTGGTCGGGGTCGAAAGGGTGATCGGGAAGAATAAAGGCCATGTGTCCGATTCTTGATGTATATAGTCCTACTTATTGTAATCAGACAATCGGCATCTCTCTAGAATGACGACCTCTTGTGAAGGAGGTTTGTCATGAACAACAAGTTGCCACCGCGCTGGCTGGTGGTGGGATTGATGATGTTTCCCCAGATAGTGGAGACCATCTACAGCCCGGTGCTGACCCAGATCGCCACCCAGTTCCGGGTGAGCGAGGGGCAGGCATCCCAGACCCTGTCGGTCTATTTTCTGGCGTTTGCCGTGGGTGTGGTCTGCTGGGGCAGGCTCTGCGATCTGATCGGGCGGCGTCCCGCCATGCTGGCAGGTCTGCTCACCTATGGCGTCGGCACCCTGCTGGCGCTGTTGGCCAATGAGTTCGAGGTGTTGCTGCTGGCCCGGGTCATCTCGGCCTTCGGCGCCGCCGTGGGATCCGTGGTGACCCAGACCATGTTGCGCGACAGCTATCAGGGCAGCGATCTGGCGCGGGTCTTCTCGGTGATGGGCATGGCGCTCTCCCTCAGCCCCGTGCTGGGGTTGGTGAGCGGCGGCCTGCTGGCCGAGCGGCTTGGCTATCTCGGGGTCTTCAGCGGTCTGCTGGTGCTGGCGGCAGTATTGCTGCTGGTGGCCGGTCGGTGGCTGCCGGAAACCCGTCCGGCCACGACTCAGCGGGTTGCGCTCTGGCCGCTGGCGTGCCGGATGGTGAAAGATGGCGGGCTCTGGCGCAGTGCCCTGCTGGTCGCCCTGTTCAACACCATGCTGTTTGGCTACTACAGTCTGGCACCCTTCCTGTTTGCCGGGCTGGGATTGAGCACCGGCGAGTTTGGTTACTCGGGGATCTTGCTGGCGCTGGCGACCCTGCTCGGCAGCCTGTTCAACAAGCATCTGCTAGGAAGAGGGTGGCAGCCGTCATCCCTGATCAGGCTGGCCTGCACTCTGGCACTGGTTGCCGGGCTGCTGGTCTGGGCGAGTCAGGCCTCGCTCTGGTTCCTGCTGCCCATGATGGGGATAGTGGTGGCCTATGGGGTGGCGATCCCCAATGTGCTGAGCCAGGCGCTGCTGGCCTATCGCGAGGTGGCAGGCAGTGCTGGCGCCCTGTTCGGGCTCGGCTACTACCTGCTGCTCAGTCTGGGGTTGGCGGTGGCGGCCGGATTGCAGGATCTCGGCCTGTTGCTCTGTGGTTGTGGTCTGCTGGCGCTGATTTGCAGCGGGCGTCGTTCCACGTGAAACGTCAGTTGCCGATACCGGGTATGGTGTTTCGAACGGGGTAGGCTGCCTGTGACGGTTTCAACTGCCGATGAAGCGGTAGCCGATGCCGGATTCGGTCTCGATCAGGCTGGGGTTCTGGGGATTGTCTCCCAGCTTCTTGCGCAGGCTGGCAATGACGATGCGCAGGTAGTGGGTATCCTCCTTGTGGCTAGGCCCCCAGATGTCGTTGAGCAGCTGGGTCTGCAGCACCAGCTTGCCGGGGTGACACACCAGGGCCTGCAGCAGGGCGAACTCCTTGCGGGAGAGGGGGATCTCCTCATCTCCCATGGTGACCTTGTGACTGCCGGTATCCAGGCTCAGGCCGCATTGGGGAAAGTGGCGGCATTCGCCGCTGCTGACCCCGGCGCGCTGGCGCAGCAGCACCCGGATGCGGGCCATCATCTCGCCGATGCCGAACGGCTTGCTCATGTAGTCGTTGGCCCCGGCATCCAGCAGCCGCACCTTCTCCTGCTCCGAATCCCGTGCCGACAGCACCAGCACCGGGTTGGGGTGGTGCTCGCGGATGGCCTGCAAGATCTGGATGCCGTCCCCGTCCGGCAGGCCGAGATCCAGGATCACCAGATCGGGGTTGAGGTGGCGGTACTGCGCCAGCCCTTCGTTGACGCCCACCGCCTCGCTCACCTGGTGCCCCTCGGCGACCAGGCTGATCCGCAGAAAGCGGCGAATGGCCGCTTCATCATCTATGACCAGGATATGAGCCATCTAACCTCCAGAGGCGAGTGTTGAAGGGTCAGAAACCCGAAATGTATGCATCATACCTCAGGTGAGTTGAGGGAGAGTGGCAGGGAGATACGCATGCAGGTGCCGTTGCCGTTGGGGCCGGCAAATGCCCAGATGCGACCACCGTGGGCCTCTATCATAGCGCGGGAAATGGCGAGGCCAAGTCCGGTGCCGCGACTGCCGCAATCCCCTACCGGCTGGGTATAGAACAGATTGAAGATCTTGTCCCGATCCGATTCTGCGATGCCGACCCCGATGTCGATGATGTCGATGATGAGGTCGGGATCCGCCAGCATCACCTTGAACTCTATGGGGGTGCCGGCCGGCGAGTAGCGGGAGGCGTTGTCGAGGATGTTGACCAGCACCTGCTCGATCAGGGCGCCGTGCACATAGAGCTGGGGGATCTGCTGATCGAAGTGGATCAGCAGCTTGTGCTGGCGCCAGGAGGAGTCCAGCCGCTTGCGGGCACTCTCCACCAGGTCGGCGAGGTCGACCCACTCCCGCTTCAGCTGGAAGTCCGGGGAGCCGATGCGGGTCATGTCCAGCAGGTTCTGCACATAGCTGTGCAGGCGGCGCGCCTCCTCCTGCACCGAGTGGAGCAGCTCGTTGCGATCCTCGGCACTGATCCTGTCACCGTATTCCAGCAGTGTGCTGCCGGCCCCCATGATGGTGGCGAGCGGCGTCTTCAGATCGTGGGAGACCGAGGAGAGCAGGGCGGCGCGCATCCGATCCGTCTCCGCCTGCAGCTGGCTGTCGGCCAGTCGCTCGTTGAGATCGATCCGCGCCAGGGCGGCGCGGATGTCGGTGAGCAGCGCCTGCAACTGATGTTCGGCGGAGGAGGCGAGCGGGCTGGCCAGCCGTATCCCCAGCACCAGTTCATCGGTGAGGTGGTGGTACTGGGCCTCGGCCGCATTGAGGGTGGCGGTATGGGCCCCGGCGCTCTGCTTCTGGGCCAGGCACCAGTCGATGGCGGCCTTGTCGGTCTGGCCCGGTGCCCGCACCTCGTCTCCGGCTCTGTACTGGTACTCCTCATCCAGGGCGAACACGGGTTGCCCCAGGGCGAGGGAGATGGCCTGGGTACCCTGCCTGAGCACCTCCACCGGGCTGCTGGCGGTGGCCAGCCCCTGGCTGAGAGAGAGCAGGGCGTTGCCGAGCTGCTGGGTCTCGCGCAAGCCTACCAGCTGCTGGCGCTGGCGGGAGGCGAGCCGCCCCGCCGTCATGCCGACGATGAGCAGCACGAACAGGGTGAGCAGGTCGCTGTGGCTGGCGACGCTCAGGGAGAAGTAGGGGGCGGTGAACAGCAGATTGTGCGCGACGAATCCCAGCACGGCCGCCAGGATGGCGGGCACCAGGCTGGTGGTGAGGGCAGTGGCGAGTACCCCCAGCACGAACAGCAGCGGCAGGGAGGCGGGCGGCAGCCAGTGGGAGAGCCCCCAGGCGCTGGCTGAGGTCACCGCCATTATGGCGATGGCCAGCAGGCTCTGGCGAATGTCCTTGGGGTGGAGTGGTTGCAGCCTCAGCCCTGGCTTGTTCTTCTCCGTGTCCACCAGCGTGATCTCGAATCCCTGTGCCTGTTTCAGCAGGTGCTGCACCAGGGAGCGGCGCCAGGGCGGGTTGTGGGGCTTGCCGAGCAACAGCTGCGAGACCTGCTGCTGTTCGGCCGTCTCCAGCAGGGCATCGGCGACCGCCGGGCTGGAGAGGGTCAGCACCTTGGCGCCGAGGTGAGAGGCCAGCGCCAGCGCCTGCTCCAGCTCAGGGGCGCGCTGCCCCTTGCTGTCGATGTGCACCACCAGCCAGGGTAGCTGGCGGCGCTGGGCGAAGCGGTGGCCGTAGCGCACCAGGGCAGAGCCGTGCTGATCCCCGAGGCAGACCATCAGCTTGCCCCGCAGCGGCAGCGTGGTCTTGCCCGCCGCCTGCCACTGCAGTTGCAGATCCCCCTCCACGTGGCTGGCGGCAGTCTGCATCGCCAGCTCGCGCAGGGCGGTCAGGTTGTTGAGGGAGAAGAAGGATTGCAGGGCGGCCTTGGCCTGATGGGGTACATAGACCTTGCCCTCCTTGAGCCGGCCGAGCAGCTCCTTGGGGGGCAGGTCTATGAGGACTATGCTGTCCGCCTCCAGCAGCACCTGATCGGGCAGGGTCTCCTTGACCCTGACCCCGGTCAGCTGCCACACCAGATCGTTGAGGCTCTCCAGGTGTTGTACGTTGAGGGTGGAGTAGACGTCTATGCCGGCGCCGAGCAGCTCCTCCACATCCTGCCAGCGTTTCTCGTGGCGGCTGCCGGGAGCATTGGTATGGGCCAGCTCATCCACCACTACGATGGATGGCTTGCGTTCGAGCAAGCCATCCAGGTCCATCTCCTCCAGTCGTTGCTGGCGGTGGTGATGCAGCTTGCGTGGCTGGATGGCGAGCTTGTCGAGCAGCGCCAGGGTCTCCTGGCGCCCGTGGGTCTCGACCACGCCGATGAGAATGTCGACCCCTTCCTTGGCCTGTTCCCGCACCGCCTGCAACATGGCGTAGGTCTTGCCTACGCCGGGGGCGGCGCCGAGGAAGACCTTCAGCTTGCCCTTGTGTTCCTCTTCCAGGCTTGCCAGCAAGGCATCGGCCCGAACCTCATCACGCATTCCCGTGCTCCTGCTTCATGCTTGTCAGCAAGGCACCCGCCTTAACCTCATCACGCATTCCCGTGCTCCTGCTTCATGCCTGCCAGCAAGGCACCCGCTTTTACCACATCACGCATTATCATCCTTATGGAGCAACTGCCGGCTCGGTTTGAAAATCTGGGTCGCCCTCCAACTCGGGCCAGCCAGGCGCGCCATCATGCGTCCTTGTGCTGATCGAGCAACAGATTCAACTGGAGGATGTTGACCACCTGGGGGCCAAGGATACCAGCTTGTGTCGACGACTTGACCTGCTCCGTCAGGGAAGCGGGATCCAGCCCGCGTTGCTTGGCGACACGATCCACCTGGGCCAGCACGGCATCCAGGGGCAGGTGGGGATCCAGGCCCGAACCTGAGCGGGTCAGCATGGCGGGGGACTGGTAATTACCCTGTGCCTTGGCAAATTCGCTGCGCAGGGGGGAGCTCATCCCCAGGTTGCTGGCGCCGCTGCCTATGGTGGTGAAGTCGCTGGCGGAGGGACGGGAGTGGAAGTACTCCGCCCGCTCGAATTTTTGCGCCAGCAGGGCGCTGCCGATCAGCTGCTGCTTGGCATCGGTCAGCTGGCTGCCGTTGGCCTGCCAGGGGAACAGCAGCTGGGCCAGTCCGGTGACGGCCAGGGGGTAGCCGACACCCAGCAGCAGGGTCAGGGTCAGCAGGGTTCTGATTGCTATCATGATTTTCTTGCTCCAAACAGATTGATGGGGTGCAGGCCAGGCTTGCACCCGTTATGTGGTTACACCAGACCCAGGCCTGTGATGACCAGATCGATCAACTTGATGCCGATAAAGGGCACGACCAGGCCACCGAGACCATAGATCAACAGGTTGCGGCGCAGCAGGCTGGCGGCAGAGCCCTTCACGTTGACCCCCCGCAGCGCCAGCGGTACCAGCGCCACTATGATCAGGGCGTTGAAGATGATGGCCGACAGTATGGCGCTCTCTGGGCTGCCGAGTTGCATCAGGTTCAGTGCCCCCAGCTGCGGGTAGGCCGCGATGAAGAGGGCCGGCAGTATGGCGAAGTACTTGGCCACGTCGTTGGCGATGGAGAAGGTGGTCAGGGCACCCCGGGTGACCAGCAACTGCTTGCCCACCAGCACCACGTCCAGCAGCTTGGTGGGGTTGGAGTCCAGATCCACTAGGTTGCCCGCCTCCTTGGCGGCCTGGGTGCCTTCGTTCATGGCCAGCCCCACGTCCGCCTGGGCCAGGGCCGGTGCGTCGTTGGCGCCGTCACCGCACATGGCGACCATGCGGCCATCGGCCTGCTCCTGGCGGATATAGGCCAGCTTCTTCTCCGGGGTTGCCTCGGCGATGAAGTCATCCACCCCGGCTTCGGCGGCGATGGCGGCGGCGGTCAGCGGGTTGTCCCCGGTGATCATCACGGTGCGGATCCCCATGTGACGCAGGATCTGGAAGCGGGCCTTGATGCCTGGCTTGATGATGTCCTTGAGGTACACCACCCCCAGCAACTGCTCGTGGGTGCAGACCAGCAGCGGGGTACCGCCCTGACGGGCGATGTTGTCGACCGCCTTCAGGATAAGCTCGGGTACTCCCTTGCGATCGAGGGAGAGGTAGTTGAGCACCGCATCCACGGCCCCCTTGCGATATTGATGACCGTTGCGATCCAGACCGCTCAACCGGGTCTCGGCGCTGAAGGGGATCACCTTGTCGCTCTCGAGCTGGCTCGGCTTGGCCATGCTCTTGCCGGCCAGGGTCAGGATGGACTTGCCCTCGGGGGTGTTGTCGCCGAGGGAGGCCAGCATGGCGGCCTGGGCCAGCAGGGAGGGATCGACGCCGGGGGCAGGGATCAGCTCGTCTGCCATGCGGTTGCCGAAGGTGATGGTGCCTGTCTTGTCCAGCAGCAGGGTACGCACGTCACCGGCGGCCTCCACGGCACGACCTGACTTGGCGATCACGTTCAGCTTCACCAGCCGGTCCATGCCGGCGATGCCGATGGCGGAGAGCAGGCCCCCTATGGTGGTCGGGATCAGGGTGATGAACAGCGCCAGCAGGTAGAGGCGCGGTACCTGGGTGCCGTTGTAGTCGAGGAACCAGGGCAGGGTGGCGACCACCAGCAGGAAGATCAGGGTCAGACCCACCAGCAGGGCATCGAGTGCCATCTCGTTCGGGGTCTTCTGGCGCTTGGCCCCCTCGACCAGCGCTATCATTCGGTCGAGCGTGCTCTCTCCGGGATTGTTGGTCACACGGACCCAGATCTCGTCGGAGACCACAGTGGTGTTGCCGGTCACGCCGCTGCGGTCGGTGCCGGACTCGCGGATGACGGGGGCGGATTCACCTGTGATGGCGGCCTCGTTGACGGAGGCGATACCGGCAACGACTTCACCGTCGGCCGGGATCATCTCGCCGCTGCGCACCAGCACCAGATCCCCTTTTTGCAGGCTGGTGGCCGCGACCCATTCGCCCTGGCCATCTTTCGGATCCCGCACCTTGCGTGCCTGGAGCTGGCTCATGCCCGCCTTCAGGCTGTCGGCCCGCGCCTTGCCGCGGCCTTCTGCCAGGGTTTCGGCGAAGTTGGCAAACCACAGGGTCAGCCACAACCAGGCCGTCAGCTGCCAGGCCAGGCTGGGGGTGACCCCGGACAGGGGCTGGCCCAGCAGGGACTCCACGGTCGCCATCACGGCGGCCAGCCAGAGGGTGAACAGTATGGGGCTGCCAAACAGCGCCTTGGGGTTGAAGCGATAGAAGGCTTCGATCATGGCCTGCACGACTTGTGAGGTCTGTTTCTTGCCCTTGCCCTTCACCTTTTCGGTGCGGGCAGGGATGGAGATGGACTTGCTCATTTGAATTCTCCCAGCATCAGATGTTCGGTCATTGGCATCGGTAAAGTGACTGACATGAACAGGGTCATCAGAGCGCTCCCAGTATCAGGAGATGCTCGGCGACGGGGCCCAGCGCCAGTACCGGCAGGAAGGAGAGACCGCCTATCAGCAGCACTGTGATGATCAGCAAGGTGATGAACAGCGGACCGCGGATGGGGAAGTCACCCTCGCCGGCATCCTGTTGGGAGGCGCGCGAGAGCTGACCGGCGATGGCCAGTACCGGAATGATGTAGCCGAAGCGACCGAGCAGCATGGCCAGACCGATGGCGACGCACTGCCAGTTGTCCGCGGCGGCGAAGCCCCCGAAGGCCGAGCCGTTGTTGCCGGCGGCCGAGGCGTAGTTGTAGATCAACCTGGACAGGCCGTGCGGGCCATCGTGACCCATGATGGTGGCGGCATCCGGCATCAGCAGCGTTACCCCGCCGATCACCAGAACCCCGACCGGCATCACCAGCATGCTGGCGACCACCCATTTCATCTCGGTGATCCCGAGGCGCTTGCCGAGATAGGTCGGCGTACGCCCGACCATCAGGCCGCACAGGAACACGGTCAGCAGCACGAACAGCATCATGCCGTAGATACCGGCACCCACGCCGCCGAAGATGACCTCACCGAGCAGCATGTTGATCATGCCGACCATGCCACCCAGCGGGGTGAAGCTGTCGTGCATGGCGTTGACAGAGCCGTTGGAGGCTGAGGTGGTCGCCACTTCCCAGATGCTGGAGAGCACGGGGCCGAAGCGGCTCTCCTTGCCTTCCCAGTTGCCTGCCTGGGTGGTGAGCTGGGCGAGCGCCGGATCCGGTTGCAACTCCTGATAGACGGAGAGGCCGAGCCCCATCACGAACAGCAGCGTCATGGCGGCGAGGATGGCGCGGCCGTGACCGGAATCCTTCACGTAACGGCCCAGGGTGCAGACCAGGGCGGCGGGAATGGTCAGCAGGGTGACCATCTCCAGCCAGTTGGAGAGGGCTGTCGGGTTCTCGAACGGGTGGGCCGAGTTGACGCCGAAGAAACCGCCACCGTTGGAGCCGAGCTGCTTGATGGCGATCTGCGAGGCGGCAGGGCCGAGCGGCAGCAGCTGCTCCTGACCTTCCAGGGCATGGAACGGCAGATAGGCCGACAGACTCTGGGGAACCCCTTGCCACACCAGCAGCAGCGCCATGATCAACGCCATGGGCAGCAGCACGTAGAGGCAGAAGCGCACCAGATCCTGCCAGAAGTTGCCAAGGTGTATGGTCTGCTGGCGGGAGAGACCGCGGAACAGCGCGACGGCGACGGTGGCACCGGTGGCGGCGGAGACGAAGTTCTGGGTGGTGAGCCCCACCATCTGGCTGAAGTAGGAGAGGCTGGCCTCACCGGAATAGGCTTGCCAGTTGGTGTTGGTCATGAAGCTGACGGCGGTGTTGAAGGCGAGTTGCCAGCTCAGGCCCGGCAGCTGTTGCGGGTTGAGGGGCAGCAGGCCCTGGGCCATCAGGATCAGGAACAGCAGACCGAAACCGGCACCGTTGAAGGCCAGCAGGCTGAGGGCGTAGGACTTCCAGTCCTGCTCCCGTCCGTCCGTGCCGCAGCAGGCCAGAGTGGCGCGCTCGACCGGCGCGAGCCAGCGACTCTTGCCCTCGAACACGCGATACATATAGCTGCCGAGCAGGGGTGCCGGCAGCAGGACCAGCAGCACGAAGGCCACCGGATAGATTATTTCTTGCCACATATCAGATCCCTCACTCGTGGTCGCAGTGCATCAGTGCACGCATTGGATAGCCCGTGAGGCCCGGTTGCTTGCAGGCTACCGGATGGATAATTACTTGCCGCATCTTCAAGTCCCTCACTCGTGGCTATGCGTCAGTGCACGCATCAGGTAACCCATCAGGGCGAGGACCAGCAGCAGATATAGCCAATTCATAACGACTCCGTTGAGATAATTAGCGTCGAGAGTCGATGCATATCCATATCGACTCCGTTGGTGTCATTGACGCTGAAAGGGTATGTAAAACGGGCGTAAAGGCGCCATAAAGGGGCATTGGGGGAGCGTAAAATCGGCGTAAAGAACGCCGGTTTCAGAGGGAATCGGGTGGGGAGGGATCAAAAAACCCGGCCTGGGCCGGGTTTGGAGAGCGAGGCTTATGCCGTTGCCAGCGGCTCTCAACGCATGGTCACAAACTCTTCTGCGCTGGTGGGGTGGGAAGGGGAACGCAGTTGTCGGTTTGACCTCTGTCTCCCCGTTTCCCTCCTTGCGATCCTTACTCAACGCATGATGACAAACTCTTCCGCGCTGGTGGGGTGGGAAGGGGAAACGCAGTTGTCGGTTTGAGCTTTGTCTCCCTGTTCCCCAGCCTCAACGCATGGTGACAAACTCTTCCGCGCTGGTCGGATGGATGGCGACGCAGTTGTCGAAGTCCGCCTTGGTGGCACCCATCTTCATGGCGACGCCAAAGCCCTGCAGTATCTCGTCCATCGCAAAGCCGATGCCGTGCAGGCCGACCACCTTCTCCTCCGGGCCGACGCAGACCAGCTTCATCCGGGTGGGCTGGCGATGCTGGGTCAGGGCCGAATACATGGCGGTGAACTGGCTGCGGTAGACCTTGACCTGATCTTCACCGTATTCGGCGATGGCTTCCGGCTCGGTCAGACCTATGGTGCCGATGGGCGGGTGGCTGAACACCACGGTCGGCACCAGATCGTAGTTGAGGTGCTCGCTCGGCTTGTTGTTGAACAGCCGCTCCGAGAGGCGGCGGCCTGCCGCGACGGCCACCGGGGTGAGCTGGATACGGCCGGTGTTGTCACCCACCGCATAGAGGTTGGCGACGGCGGTGTTCTGGAACTTGTCGGTGGGGATGAAGCCCTTCTCGTCCAGGGTGATGCCGGTGGCGGCCAGATTGAGGTTGTCGGTGGCCGGCACGCGGCCGATGGCCCAGATCAGGCAGTCCACCGTGAGGTGGCGACCATCTTCCAGCTGCAGGGTCAGGCTCTCATCGGCGTTCTTGACCACCGCTTTCGGAATGGCGTGGGTGTGCAGCTTGGGCCCTTCCTGCGCCATGATTTCGACCAGTGTTTCGTGGATCATGGGATCGAAGTTGCGCAGCGGCGCGTGTTTGCGCACCACCAGATGGGTCTCGGAGCCAAGCGCCTGCATCACGCCGGCGATCTCGACCGCGATATATCCGGCACCGACCACGGCGACCCGCTTGGGCTGGCTTTGCAGATCGAAGAAGCCGTCGGAGTCGATGCCGAGTTCGGCGCCCGGTATGGTCGGGACCTCGGGGCGGCCACCGGTGGCGATCAGTATGTGATCGGCGCTGTACTGCTCGCCATCAACCTCGATGGTGTTGCTGCTGACGAAACGGGCGAAGCCCTTGATGACGGTGATCTGGTTCTTGCCCAGCACGTTCTCGTAGGACTTGTGGATGCGGCCAATATAGGCCTGACGGGACTCGACCAGCCTGGCCCAGCTAAAGTGATTGAGGGTGGTGTCGAAGCCGTAGTCGGCCCCGTATCTCAGGGCATCGGCGATCTGGCCGGCATACCACATGGCCTTCTTCGGTACGCAACCGACGTTGACGCAGGTACCCCCCAGCTCTTTGGCTTCAATCAGGGCGACTTTCTTGCCATACATGGCAGCCCGGTTGGCCGAGGCGATGCCGCCGCTGCCGCCGCCGATGGCGATATAGTCAAAATGCTGTGCCATTGCGAGGTTCTCCGCTCGTTAAGAATGCAATCACAGCATGATGGGGACAAAGTGGCCGGCTCACAAGAGCCGGCATTCAGTTCTGCCGGATCGGCAGGCGGATATGGAACTGGGCACCCTGGCCTGGTTCGCTGGCGCAATGGATGCGGCCGCGCAGCAGTTGCACCACCAGGTTGTAGATAATGTGGGTGCCGAGCCCGCTGCCACCCTGGCCTCGCTTGGAGGTGACGAAGGGATCGAAGATGCGCGGCAGTATCTCCGGGGGGATGCCGCGACCGTTGTCGCTGTAGTCGATGACCAGATCGTCACCCTGCTGCTCCACCCTGATGGTGATCTTCTTGGGCCTGTCCCAGCCGTCGAAACCGTGATGGATGGAGTTGAGGATCAGGTTGGAATAGATCTGGGTGAAGCTGCCGGGGAAGGAGTAGATGGCCAGCTTGGGATCGCATTGAATGTCGACCTCGCACTGGGCCTTCTTCAGCTTGTAGCCGAGGGAGACCACCACCTGATGCAGGTTGTCGGCGAGGCTGAAGTTGTAGCGCGCCTCGGACGACTGATCCACCGCCACCTGCTTGAAGCTGGCGATGAGCTCCGAGGCCCGCCTCAGGTTGCCCTGCAGCAGTTGCATCGACTCGTCGAGGTTCTGGGTGAACTCGTTGAGATAGGTGCGCGACAGCTGCTTGGCCTCGAGGTGCTGCTTGAAGTCGGCCACCCGCTCCTGCAGATAGGAGGAGGCCGTGACGCTGATGCCGATGGGGGTGTTGATCTCGTGGGCCACGCCGGCCACCAGCGAACCCAGGGAGGCCATCTTCTCCGACTCCACCAGGGTCTGCTGCGCCTGTTTCAGATCGTCATAGGCCTTGCCCAGCTGGTCGTTGGCATCGCTCAGGCTGCGGGTACGCTCCGCCACCTTGCCTTCCAGCTGTTCGTTGAACAGTATGATTTCCCGCTCCACCTTCTTGAGGGGGGTGATGTCGTAACCGAAGCCAATCAGATACTTGAGATTCGGCCCCTCGTAGAAGGGTGCGAAGGTCCACTGCAGGACGAGTTCGCTGCCCTGCTGGTCATGCATGGTGATCTCCCTGTCCTCGAGGGAGCCCTGATCCGCCAGGGTGGCCGCGAGCTCGGCCCGCTGCTCCTCGCTGACGAAGAGATCCAGCCAGTTGTGCTGCAGCAGCTCCTCGTGGTGATAGCCGGTGAGCAGTATGGCGGCCGGGTTGATGCTGGCGATGTTGAGATCCGGCTCCATGCAGCAGATGACCATGTTGGCGGAGTTGATCAGGGTGGCGGAGAAGTCCCGCTCCTGCTGTAGCTGATCCGCCGCCTGATGGCGGGCGTTGAACTCGTCATTCAATCGGGTGCGCATCTGGTTGAGGGTGGCGGCCAGCGCATCGAACTCGTCCGGGTGCTTGCGGGGCAGGGGACGCCCTTCCAGCGTCAGCTCCACCGCCAGCCGATCCAGGCTCAGTTTCTGGGCGTAGCTGACGATGCGGTTGATATGGCGGATCACCAGGTAATAGATGATGACCAGGATGCAGAGGGAGACGACCAGGGTCTTGATGGTCTGGCTGACCAGGATCAGCACCGACTTCTCGATCAGCCGCTGGTAGACCTGATCCAGGGTGGCGGCGACGAACAGCTTGCCGACCACCTCGCCCTGATAGGTGAGGCTGAATTCGCGGGAGATGTCGTATCGCGCCTGCTCCACCCCCTGGGTCAGCAGCGGCACTTCCGAGTTGCCCAGCATCTCCTTGACCATGACGAACTGCATGTTGGGCAGGTTCATGATGCCTTCGATCTGCACCTTGACCTGCTCTTCATCCAGGTTCCACAGACTGGCGGAGATGGGCTGCAGGAAGGAGGCCTCGATCTGGTCGATGCTGGCCTCGATGACGGTGACGTCCTTGTTGTAATCCCAGGCGAGCTGCAGCACCGTGATGACCAGCGCCAGCACAGTGCTGCAGATCAGAATGTAGGAAAGCAGACGATAAGAGAGTCCGTTAAGGCCTATGGCCCTGGAGAAGATTCCTGACATGGCATCCTTGCGGTCTGGATTGCGAACGGCCTAGTTTAACTGCTTCATGGACTCATGTCGTGGGTCATGAAATGGATAAAAATAAGGCCCCTTTCGGGGCCTTGTGGCTGTTGGCTGAGGATCAATGGTTTCCTTTCGCCTTGGCCGGAATGGACTCGTCGAATTCCGGCAGCGGTTTGTGCTCCGAGGCCAGGAAGGTGTAGATCACCGGCAGCACGAACAGGGTGAACAGGGTGCCGATGGCCAGACCCGCCACGATGACGATGCCGATGCTGAAGCGCTGGGCCGCCCCCGCACCCGCCGCATAGAGCAGCGGGATCAGGCCGGCGATCATGGCCGCCGTGGTCATCAGGATGGGGCGCAGACGCACCTTGGCAGCCTGCATCACGGCCTGCATCCGGTTCATGCCGTGCAGCAGCTGCTCCTCCTTCGCCACCTCGCAGATCAGAATACCGTGCTTGGTAATCAGACCGACCAGGGTGATGAGGCCCACCTGGGAGTAGATGTTCATGGTGGCCAGGCCCCATGCCAGGGCAATCAGGGCCCCGCTGATGGCAAGGGGGACCGACACCATGATCACCAGGGGGTCACGCACCGACTCGAACTGGATCGCCAGCACCAGGAAGATGATGGCCAGGGCCAGGGCGAAGGTGGCATAGAGCGCATTGCCCTCGGTCACGAACTGGCGGGCTTCACCCATGAAGTCGTAGCGATAGCCTTGCGGCAGCTTCTCTTCGGCGGTGGCCTTGAACCAGTTGATCGCATCCCCCATGGCCACGCCGGGTGCCGGTACGGCGCCTATGGTGGCAGAGTTCAGCTGGTTGAAGTGGGGCAGGGCGCGGGGCTCGCCAACCACTTCAATCTTGATCAGGCTGCCGAGCGGGATTGACTTGCCGTCGGCGGCGCGCACGTAATAACCCTTGATGGACTCGGGGTTGAGACGGAATTTGCGCTCCACCTGGGGGATCACCTCGTAGGAGCGGCCATCCAGATCGATCCGGTTGACGTAACCGTCCGCCATCATGGTGCCCATGGTGATGCCGATGTCCTGCATGGTGATGCCGTAGGCACCCGCCTTGTCCTTGTCGATGCTGATCTTCATGGTGGCCGAGTCGTAGTTCAGATCGAGATCCGAATAGACGAACTGGCCGTTGGCCTGGGTTGCCGCCAGCATCTCACCCGCGATCAGGAACAGGCTCTCGAAGCTGTTCGGGGTGGTGATGACGAACTGGATGGGCAAACCGCTGGAGGCACCTGGCAGTTCGGGGAACTGGAAGGTGGTGATGGCCATCCCGGGGATGTCCTTCACCAGATCGGCCACTCGATCCAGCACCTCTTTCTGGCTCGCCTCACGCTGGCTCCAGGGCACCATGGAGGCGATGCCGAAGGCCTGGTTGGCGTTGAACACCCCGGAGAAGACCTGGGAGTAGGCGATCTCGGGCTGGTCATCCAGCACCTTGTTCACGTCCGCCATGGTGTTCTCGATGTAGTCCAGGTTGGCATTGGACGGTGCCGTCCCCAGCACGGCCATGACCCCCTTGTCCTCGGACGGGGCCAGCTCGCTCGGGATGAACTTGAACAGCAGCGGCAGGCTGCCGAACACGATGACGGCGAACAGTATGACCACGATGCGGCGCTGCATGACCGCATGCAGCATGCTGTCGTAGCGGGCGGTCATCCGATCCAGCAGGTGATGCACTGTGCTCTCGAACTTGCCTGGCTGTTCGTTGGCCTTGAGCATCTTGGAGCACATCATGGGCGACAGGGTCAGCGCTATGATGCCGGAGACGAACACGGCCCCCGCCAGGGTCAGCGCGAACTCCTTGAACAGGGAGCCAGTGATGCCCCCCATCAGGGCGATAGGCGCGTACACCGCAGCCAGGGTCACCGTCATGGCGATGACGGGCACGGCGATCTCCCGGGTGCCTATGATGGCGGCCCGGAACGGTTCTTCCCCCTCCTTGATGTGTCGGTCGACGTTCTCCAGCACCACGATGGCGTCATCCACCACCAGACCGATGGCGAGCACCATGGCGAGCAGTGTCATCAGGTTTATCGAGAAACCGAACATGTCCATCATCATCACCACGCCGATGAGACTCAGCGGGATTGTGATGATCGGGATGATGACCGCCCGGAAGGAGCCGAGGAACAGGGTGATGACCACCAGTACGATGGCGGCCGCTTCCAGTATGGTCTTGATGACCTCGTTGATGGACTCGTTGATGGCGATGGTGGAGTCATACAGGATGTTGACCTGCATGGTGCTCGGCATGTTGCTCTTCAGGCTCGGCAGCAGCTCCAGCACATCGTGGGCGATGTTGATGGGGTTGGCGGTCGGCGCGGCATTGATGGCAAGTACCACGGCCTCGCGGCCGTTGGCGCTGGCGCGATAGATGTCGTGGCTCTTCTCCAGCGACACCTTGGCAATGTCGGAGAGACGGATCACCTTGCCATCCCGGGTCGCCACCACCAGACGCTTGAGCTCATCGGTATTGCTGACCTGGGTCTCGGCATTGCCGTTGAACAGGGTGAAATAGCCGGTGGCCTGACCGGTGGCCGACTGATAGTTGTTGCTGTTGAGCACAGTCATCACGTCGCTGGAGGTCAGGTCGAAGGCGGCCATCTTGGCCGGATCCAGCCACACCCGCAGGGCAAACTCGACCCCGCCGTAGAGGTCAACCTTGGATACCCCGCCCACGGTGAACAGCTGGGGCTTGATGACCCGCTCCAGGTAGTCGGTGATCTGGCTGGAGTTCAGCTCCGGGCTGGTGAAGCCCATGTAGAGCACCGCTGTGGTGGAGCCCGTGGAGGAGGTGACCGAGGGGTCTTCCGCCTCTTTGGGCAACTGGGAGCGCACCGAGTTGACCTTGGCCAGGATGTCGGACAGCGCGGCGTTCGGATCGGTGTTCAGCTTCATGTAGGCCGTCACCGTGGAGCTGCCCAGCTGGCTGGAGGAGGTCATGAAGTCGATGTTGTCGGCTTGCGCGACCGCCTGCTCCAGCGGCTGGGTGATGAAGCCCTGGATCAGATCCGAGCTGGCGCCATAGTAGCTGGTGTTGACCGTGATGACGGTGTTGATCACCTCGGGATATTCCCGCACCTGCATCTTGAATATGGCCTGGAAGCCCAGCAGGGCTATCAGGAAGCTGAGCGAGATCGCCAGCACCGGCCGTTTTATGAATATGTCAGTAAATCGCATCGCAGATCTCCGCGCTTACAGCATCGGGGTTTGTGCCGGAACGGCAAGGGCATCATTCTCGACCACGTGCACCTTGGTATCGTTGCTCAGGCGAACCTGACCCGACAGCACGATTTGATCGCCAGCCTTGATGCCGGACAGCACATGGACATCATTGCCGCGACGCTCACCCGCCTTGACCACCACCTGCTTGGCGCGTTTCACGCCGTCTGCCTCGTGAATGACGTAGACGTTCTCGCCATAGAGGGTGAAGGAGATGGCAGACTGCGGGATCACGATCTGGTCTTTCACCGTGGGCAGTATGATGCTGGCGCGGGCGAACATGCCGGAGCGCAGCTGGCCGCCGTTGTTCGGGATGTTGGCTTGCACCTGGATCAGGCCGCTCTGGTAGTTGACCGCTGGCTCGATGGCGGTGATCTGACCGTCAAACTGGGTCTGGGGATAGGCATCCACGTTGATCTTGACGGTCTGGCCGAGGGAAATCTTGGAGATGTCGGTCTGGGGCACGGTGAAGCGCAGGCGCATCACGCTGGTATCTTCCAGTCGCACAATCTCGGTACCGGGTTCCAGATACTGGCCGAGGAAGACGTTGCGCAGACCCACGACGCCACCGAAGGGGGCGCGGACTTCGCGGCGGGCTATGGTGCCCTTCAGGCTCTCGATGTCCGCTTCCAGTGAACGGTAGCTCGCTTCGGCATCATCCAGCTGATCCCGGGAGATGGAGTTCTTCTGGTACAGGTTCTGGTAGCGCTCGAACTTGGCACGAGCCGCAGGCAGCCTGGCCCGGGAGGAGTTCAGGTTGGCCTTCTCCACGCTGGAGTCCAGGCTCAGCAGCAGTTGATCCGCCTTGACCTGAGCCCCGGATTCGAAACTGATGTTGTCTATGGTGCCAGCCAGTTCACTGGAAAGGGTGACCCCCTGGTTGGGCTCGATGAAGCCGATCGCCTCTATGGTGGGGACCCAGTCCTGCGCCTTGGTCACCATGGCGGTCACCGGGAACTCGGGCTCGGGTCGATTGGCCATGAACTCTGCAATCTTCTTCTGCTTGAACATATTGAAGCCGATGACACTGCCGAACAGGGCGAGTGCTATTAGCAACATGATGGCCATCCACTTTTTCATGAACAGGCTCCTGTGATGGAATAATTAGGGTTTAAAATGGCATTCCAGCTGGCCCGGATGACCGTTTCCAACTGTTCTTGCGTCAACTCAAATTCGTGAGCCTGGCGTTGTTGTACCAGGTTGACCACGCTGCTCAGACTCAGGGCCTCCAGCACCAGAACGGGCAAATCGATGAACAGACCCTGCTGGCGTCCCTGTTCGAAGAAACGCTCAAGTGGGGCCCATGTCGCCATTATGACCGGATCCCTCTCCAATTCAGCCCCCAATGGAGAACTTTCGTACTGCAATTTGCATTTAAGTACATTGGGGTGGCTGGCAAAGAGGGCGTCGATATTGAGCCAGAGGCGTCGATACTGCCGATAGGACACCTCTTCTATCTGCACATCTTCCATGACCAAGGGATGACACTTGAGAATGGTGTGCTGATAAAGCTGGCGGACAAGATCATCCTTGTCGCTGAAGTAGCGATAGATGGTGCCTGCCGCTACCTTGGCTTTCTTGGCAACCGCGGCAATGGAAAGGCCGTAGAAGCCCTGCTCGCCGAGGATTTCGTGCGCTGCCTCGAAAATCCGCTCTTTCTTATCCATGATGATCAGGCTTTGGCGAGTGAATGAACGTTCATTCATTCTAGGTGGAGAAGAAAGCAAGTCAAGGGATGCCGGCCACTTTACTGTCAGAAGAGGATCCAAAAGTGGGCCGAGTGAGGACGTTTTTGGCCGAACGTCTGAAGAAGAGGCATAAAAGTGTACGAAAAGATTGAAAAACAGACACTTGAACCATGAGGATAAAAAAAGAGTAGACAAGGTGGGCGCCATCATCAATAATGCGCCCCGTTCGACAGCGTAGCGCCCGTAGCTCAGCTGGATAGAGCGCTGCCCTCCGGAGGCAGAGGTCACAGGTTCGAATCCTGTCGGGCGCACCATCAAAGTGCGCCAGTTAAGCGGGCGTTGTTGTGGAACAAAACAGCTGTGGTGGCTGTAGCTCAGTTGGTAGAGTCCCGGATTGTGATTCCGGTTGTCGTGGGTTCGAGCCCCATCAGCCACCCCATTTTACAGCTTGTCAGGTATGCGAAGGTGGCGGAATTGGTAGACGCGCTAGCTTCAGGTGTTAGTGCCCCCCGGGTGTGAGGGTTCGAGTCCCTCTCTTCGCACCATACTTGCTGTATGACGAGGATGACCACATGGTCATCTTTGTATTTTGGAAATACCTCATCGGTGATTAGCGCAGCCCGGTAGCGCATCTGGTTTGGGACCAGAGGGTCAAAGGTTCGAATCCTTTATCACCGACCACATTCTGAAAACCTCGCTTCGGCGGGGTTTTTGCTTTTCTGCGTGTCCGTCGCGCCTCTGTCACCTCTTCTTACATTTCTGCAGGCGCCTGTTCGCCGCGAGTTCGTTATGCTTGGCCGGGAGCCACCCGAAGAGTGGACACCCGCGACCCATTCAGACACAGGCCTATGCACCATCATGCCCCTTCACATCCGATTGTTCGCCCTGATGGCACTGCTGCTCGGCGGCTGTGCCTTGCAGCCGAGACCAGAGAACCTTCTGCTGGGGGCCGCCCCCAGGTCAACGCCGGAGCCCCCGGCCACCCTGGTGACCGACGGCGGCTTCTGCGTGGCCCTGGGCGAGCAGGGCAGCCTGCTCACCCAGCCTTGCGATCAGAGCCCACGCCAGCTGTTCAGCTGGGATGCGGGGGCCTTGCAGCTGGCGCAGGGTTGCCTGATCGCCAGGGGGGAGGACGGCCTCGCCGTGGGAGAGTGCCAGGACGACAGCCGTCAATGGCAGTGGCAGGGGGATAGACTGTTCAACCGGCAGGTTTCACTCTGCCTGGATGTGGCTGGTCGCCGCCACAGAGCCGCGGTGCCGCTGCGGCTGGCCGAGTGTTACGGTGGCGCCAATCAGAGCTTCACCTGGACGCCGACCGGCAGCCTGCTGGATCGCCTTGGGCTGCCTGGCCTCAGCGGATGAGGCTGTCCCTCGACTCCTGACGGGATCCGCGCCGGACACCGGGCAGGGGCACCAGACGCCAGACATCCTCGGGACCCGCCCCTTCCAGTGCATCCAGCCGGCTGATGAGCAGGGTCTGGATGCCGTGCAACTGATCCGCCCGTTGCAGCGTCTCGACCAGCGGGCAGTGGAGGTGCCGGGGTGACTCGTCCAGATAGTGGAACGGTCTGACCCCCCGCAGTATGGTCATCTGGTTGAGCAGTGGCTGATCATCTGAGAGCGCCCAGATGGGCCCCTGGTGCGCGCCGCGGGAGATGGCGGTGACGGCCTGGCCCCCCTTGGTCAGGATGGCGATGCCGCAGGTGTTGTCCAGGCCGAGGCTGGATGTCAGGGTGGTCAGCGCCCTGTGATGACCGGCTTGAACCTGGGGTGTGCTGCCCTGAAGCCAGAGTGGCTGCCCGCCGCCCCCGTCCTGCTCGGCCCCCAGGGTGATGCGGGCCATGGCCTCCACCGCCTCGACGGGAAAGTGGCCGGCGGCCGACTCGGCCGAGAGCATGACGGCATCGGTCCCGTCCAGCACGGCGTTGGCTACATCCAGCACCTCGGCCCGGGTCGGCATGGGGCTGGCGAGCATGGACTCCATCATCTGGGTCGCCGTGATCACCGGCCGACCGAGCAAGCGGCAACGCTGGATCAGCGTCTTCTGCACGCCGGGCAGCCTGGCATCCCCAATTTCGACCCCGAGATCTCCCCTGGCCACCATGATGATGTCGGCGGCATGAATGATCTCGTCCATGGCCTCGATGGAGGCGACCACCTCGGCCCGCTCCACCTTGGCGATGATGGCCGCCCTGCTGCCGGTGGCGCGGATCAGCTGGCGAGCCTCCTGCAAGTCCGCCGCGCTGCGAGGGAAGGAGACGGCCACGAAATCGGCGTCAATCTGCCGGGCAAGGAGAATGTCGGCCCTGTCCTTGTCGGTCAGGGCCGGTGCGCTCAGGCCACCGCCGAGCACATTGATCCCCTTGCGACTGGACAGGGTACCGCCGACCAGCACCCGGGTGTGCACCTCGGCCCCCGCAATCCGCTCCACCCTGAACTGCAGGCGACCGTCATCGAGCAGCAGTATGTTGCCGACCCCGACCTCCTCCACCAGTGCCGGATAGTCGAGCCCGACTCTCTCCTGGTTGCCCTGTGCGGGATCCAGATCTGCGTCCAGGATGAAGCCGTCTCCCGGCTTCAGCTGAATGCTGCCCGCCGCCAGGCTGGCGATCCGGATCTTGGGGCCCTGCAGGTCGGCCAGTATGCCGATGTGCAGCCCGAGCCGGCTGGCGACCTCGCGGATCCGCCCTGCGACTTGCCTGTGCTGCTCGTGGCTGCCGTGGGAGAAGTTGAGGCGAAAGACATTGGCGCCCGCGAGCAGCAACTTCTCCACCATCTCGCAGGAGGAGCTGGCCGGGCCCAGGGTGGCGATAATCTTGGTTTTACGCATGGGGTGACTCTCTTGGGTGGTGCAGGAAACAAAAAAGGTGGTCAAGCGACCACCTTTTTTGCGAGCAGGCATCAGTAGTTGACGACTTTCTTGGCATTCCACACCGTCATGGCGAGCAGCATGGAGACCACAGAGGCTCCGAGCCAGAAGTACTGGGCACTGCTGAAGTCATAGTGGGTGACTCCGTCGACCACGCTGGTCTCGATCAGGGCGGCGGAGACCAGCTCCTGGCCGGAGGCTGCGATGTAGGAGCACAGACCGATGAAGCCCTTCACCGCCCCCACTGCCGTCTTGGGCATCAGGTCGCAGGCGGTCAGGCCGGCCAGGAACACCACCAGACCCCCGATGGAGTAGCCGATCAGGGAGAGGGCGACGGCATCCATCATGCGGCTCTGGGGGCCCCAGAACATCAGGCACATGCCGGCGATGTTGGCCAGGCCGTACAGCAGGGTCGGAATGTGGCGGTTGGCGTTGAACAGCTTGTCGGAGATGACCCCGGCCAGGATGGCGCCGATGAAACCGGCGATGGGGTAGGCGGACATGGCGAAGCCAGCATCGATCAGGCTGTAACCCTTCTGCTCCTGCAGATAGAGCACGGCCCAGGAGCTCATGGCATAGCGGGACATGTACATGCAGGCGCAGGCGGCGGCGATGAGCCAGACCACCGGCTGCTTGAGAATGAACAGCTGGGCGCGGCGGATCTCGGCCGGCTCGACCTTCTTGGCGATCTCGGGCTCTTCGCCGAAGGCGACGGCAGGCTCCGGCAGGGCATAGGTCTGCGGGCGATCCTTCAGGACCAGGTACATCAGGATGGCGGCGATACCGGAGGCGATGCCGGCGCCGATGAAGCCGGCCTGCCAGCCGAAGTAGCTGACGACGGTGGCGGTCAGGATCCAGGAGATGCCTTCACCTATGTTGCGCGAACCGCCCCAGATGGAATAGACGGAGCCGCGCTGCTTGGGGGAGAACCACTGGAAGATGGAGACGCATGAGGGGGCCGAGCCGATGGACTGGAACCAGCCGTTCAGGCCCCACATCAGCACCAGGAAGAAGGTGGCTGTGTTCATGCCCATCAAGATGGTGCAGACCGCGGAGGCGCCCAGGGCGACCGACATGAAGCGGCCTATGTTGGCGTAATCCGACAGGAAGCCGTTGGAGAACTTGCCGACCGCATAGGTGAACAGGAAGGCGGAACCTATCACCCCCAGCTCGTCCAGGGTGACTATGCCGGCATCCAGCAGGGGCTTCTTGACCACGTTAAGGCTCATGCGAACCACGTAGAACATGGCGTAGCCCAGTACCAGACCCAGGAAGACCTGCCACTGATACTTGCGATAGATGGATCTTATCTTGTCCGGCGAGGCGTCCATGACCGGCAGGTCGGCTCGCGTCTTGAAGAAGTTGAACATGTTGTGCTCCGTGAAGGTGGGTAGCGGAAGTGCAGAGAGGCTCTGACTGTCGCCGCCATCTTAGGGAACCTGTTCGGACCCTTACAAAACGCGCTTTTCGGGTCAGTTGTGACTCAAGGGGCCGCTTTCCTGAGTCAGAAATGGCAGCTTTCGCCTGGCCCGCCCATGCGGGATCAAAGACAATAAGCCAGGAGGAGGAGGGGGAATGAGTCAGATCCGGCCCATGGCCCCGGCCGGGTGTTTTTGACCGGATCTCGAATCTTTGATCGTTCGCACACATTCGATGACCACGGGGAGTCAGCCAGCCGTTATGCGTACCCATTGCCGACTGCTATCCATCTTGATGCTGATCTGTGGCGGACTCTGCAACGGGGCCGGTGCCGCCTCGCTGACGGTGCTGACCTCCTTCTCCGAGAGCCCGGTCAGGGCCATGGTGGCGGGGTTCACCGAGGCCAACCCCGGGGTCAGGGTCGAGGTGATCTACAGGCGCACCTTGCCCGCCCTGCGGCTGCTGACCCAGGCCGACGGGGCCCCGGTGGACGTGGTGCTCTCCTCGTCCCCCACCTTCTTCCACTCGCTGGACAGGGCGGGCCTGCTGACCGAATTGCCGATCAAGAGCCGGGCCCCCGCCTGGTTGAGCCCGCATACCATGGGGTTGGAGGAGAAGGTGGCCGTGGTCGGCTATTCCGGCATCGGCATCATGTACAACAGGCGCTATCTGGAAAAATACCGGCTGCCGGTGCCAACCAGCTGGCAGAGCCTGGCCGATCCCGCCTTCATGGGTCATGTGATGATGAGCTCCCCCTCCCAGTCCGGCACCACGCACATGATGGTGGAGAGCATACTGCAGCAATATGGCTGGCAGCAGGGCTGGGCCATGCTGATGCAGATCGGCGGCAACCTGTCCGCCATCACGGCCCGCAGCTTCGGGGTCAGCGACGGCATCAGTCGCGGGCTGGCGGGGGCTGGCCTGGTGATCGAGAGCTATGCCCGCACCAGCAAGGCCCGCTTCGATTACATCGGCTTCACCCCCCTGCCACAGGCGGCCATATTGCCGACCTACCTGGCGGTGACCCGCAGCAGCCGGCAATCGGCGCTGGCCGGTCACTTCATCGATTACCTGCTCTCCGCCGAGGGGCAGGCCATAGTCGGCACCTCGGAGATGGCCAAGGTGACGCTCACCGAGCCGAAGCTGGCGCAGCAGACCGAGTTCGTGATCGACAAGGCGCTGCTCTATGGTCGTGCCAACCTGTTGAAGGCATTGTTCGATCAGACCATCACCCAGCAGTTGCCCAAGTTGCGGCTCACCTGGCAGGGCCTCGCCGAGGCGGATGCCGGAGGGGATGTCGAGCGGGCCGCCCTGCTGGCCAAGGCGAGGGCCCTGGCCAGCACGCCCCCCCTGAGCGAGGCGGAGGCGCGGGAGCCGGCCACCCTGGCGCTGTTTGATGCCATCTACGAGCAGGACAGGCCCAATCCCCAGGCCGAGCGTCTGCAACATCGGTGGCGTCAGCTCACCCGGGACAAGCTGGCGGCCGCCATGGTGCTGGTGGAACAGGCGGCCAAACCGTGAGGCGCTGGCGGCTGCGCTGGCCCGGTACCCTGGGGCGGCGGCTCAGGCTCTCCTTCGTGGCCATCCTTGTCCTGGCCCTGGCCATGGGGGGCACGGCCTATGTGATGTGGGACCGGCTGGGCCGCCAGGTGGGGCTGATCGTCGAGGAGAGTCTGCCGGCCATCGATGATGCCTACCGGTTGGAGCGGGCCAGCTCCCGTTTGCTGCTGCAACTGGCCCAGCTCAGGGACGCCCCCACCCTGGGGGATTTCCAGCGGCTCTCCCGTCAGGTATCGGTGACCCTGCGGCAGATGCGCCAATCCGCCCTCTCCAGCAGCCCGGACAACCGGGAAACCCCCAGCCAGCGCCAGGCCTTCGCCGAGCTCGGCGAGCGGGTCGAGCGCCACGCCGGCTACCTGCGCCAGCAGCTGGATCATCAGGAGATGCTGAGCCAGATGCGAAAGCGCAGCGCCTGGCTGCACCAGGATCTGGTCGAAGAGGTCGCCCCCCTGCTGCAGGAGGTGGAGTGGCACCTGACCGGCATGGTGGCGAACCAGGAGCAGCGGGAGACCCTGGCTGAGGTGATCAAGGAGTTCTCCGCCCTGCAGGATCTGACCTTCAAGGAGAACGAGCTGCAGGGCCTGGTGGAGGAGGTGATAGCGCAGCGTTATCAGCAGGATCTGGAGAGCGCCTTCCTGTTTATCGGCTACAAGATCGACGAGATCGACGGCCTGACGGCCCGTCTCGCCGATTACCCCTCGACGGTGAGCTATCGCCAGATCCTCGAAGAGATAGTCACCCTGGTCAAACCCGGCGGCCAGCTGCAACAGCTGCTGGCCGCCGACGTGCGGACCCATCAACGGCTGGAGGCGCTGCGCCCCCAGCTGGATGAATCCGTCTCCCGCTACCATGCCAGGGTGAGCCGGGTGGTGACCGAGGCCAACCAGGCGCTGCGCACCCTGAGCCATGACAGCCATCGCATGGTGACCACCGGAAAGACGGTGATCCTGGTGGGGCTGAGCCTCTCTGTGCTGATCGGGGGCCTGGTGCTGGTGGTGCTGATCGGGCGGCGGCTGATCCGGCGCCTGGACATCCTGGGTCAGGATCTGGCCAGGGTCGCCGCCGGGCAGCTGGATCAACCGATCCGCACCCTGGGGCGGGACGAGATTGGCCGCCTGGGGGAGAGCCTGCGCAGCTTCTGCGAGCAGTTGCAGCAGATGGAGAAGAGCAATGCCCTCAACCTCATCAACAACACCCAGGCCTCCCTCATCACCTGTCATCAGGACGGGACCATAGAGTCAGTCAACCCGAGTGCCCTGACCCTGTTCCAGCAGAGCGCCATCGCGCCGGAGCAGCCGCTGTGGCAGCTGTTCCCCGGCGAGGGCTGCGCCGTGCTGGCGGCCCAGTTCCAGCCCGATCAGCCGTTGCAGCGATTCGGCAGCAGCGAATGCACCCTGGCCATCGAGCTGGCGGGGCAGATACGCTACCTGCACTTCAACTTCCGCCGCTTCGAGCAGGCCAGACGATCCAAGTTCATCATCACCATCACGGATGTGACCCGCCAGGAGCTGACTGCCCGGGAGCTGGGGCTGCTGGTGGCGGAGCGTACCCGGGAGCTGACCGAGAATAACCGGCGGTTGGCCGAGGAGGTGGCCCAGCGGGAGCAGGCCCAGCGCAACCTGCTGCAGACCCAGGACGAGCTGATCCAGGCGGCCAAGATGGCGGTGGTCGGCCAGGCCATGACCAGCCTGGCCCATGAGCTCAACCAGCCGCTGTCGGCCATGATGACCTACCTCTACACCAGCCGGATGGCGCTGGCGACCGGGGAGAGCCAGCGGCTCGGCCAGGAGCTGGACAAGATAGAGCGGCTCGCTCAGCGGATGAACCGCATCATCACGGCGCTGCGCAACTTTGCCCGCAAGTCGCCACAGCTCGACGCCCTCTGCCGGCTGGATCTGCACGAGCTGGCGGAACAGTCCCTGCTGCTGGTGGAGAACCGCGCCAGGCGCGAGGCTTGCCAGCTGCACAACGAGCTGCCCCCCGGGCTCTGGATCCAGGGCGACCCCGGTCTGGTGGAGCAGGTGCTGGTCAACCTGCTGGTGAACGGCCTCGATGCCATCGCCGGGCGGGAGTCGCGCCAGCTGCGGCTGATACTGCTCGAGCGGGGGAGTGCGCGGGTGCGCATCGCCCTGTGTGACAGCGGCCCCGGTTTCGCCGAGGCCATATTGCCCAGTCTGTTTACCCCCTTCACCAGCTCCAAGGAGGTGGGGCTGGGACTGGGGCTGACCATCTGCCGCTCCCTGCTGGCGCGCTGTGCCGGTGAAATAGGGCTGGCCTCTGCCCTGGAGGGCGGTGCCATGGTGGTGCTGGAGTTTACCGTCGACCCATCGGCGCTGCCGATGACGTCTGCCTATGATGACGCGCGGGAGTGAGAACCATGCTGTTGACCCGTAGTCGCCCCACCGATGTGCTGCTGGTGGATGATGACGAAGATGTACTGGAATCCTATTGCCATCTGCTGAACCTGTCGGGCTACAGGCCCAAGGGGCTCGCCGATCCTGAGCAGGCACTGGCTCTGCTCGACGACCAGTGGCCCGGCGTGCTGGTGTCAGACATCTACATGCCGGCGATGAATGGCCTGGATCTGCTGGCCCAGGTGCAGCAGATAGATGCCGAGATCCCGGTGATCCTGATCACCGGGCACGGGGACATCCCCCTGGCGGTCAGGGCGGTCAAGCAGGGGGCCTTCGATTTTCTGGAGAAGCCGCTGCACCCCGAGGCCCTGCTGGATTTGCTGACGCGCGCCATGGCGCACAGGCGGGAGGTACTGGCCAGGCGCGGCGAGATCCAGACGGCCGTGGAGCATCAGCTGATCGGCACCAGCCCCCAGATCGTCGCCCTGCGTCATCAGCTCAACCAGCTGGCCCAGACTGACAAGGATCTCATGCTGGAGGGGGAGCCGGGCACCGGCCGCCATACCCTGGCCGAGCTGCTGCACCGCATCGGCGCCCGCAAGGAGCAGAGGCTGCAGCTGCACGACTGCGCCGCGGCCCCCGAGCTTGCAGCCTTGAAAGAGAGCCTGGCGCTCAGCCGTGGCGGCACCCTGGTGCTGAATGCGCCGGCCAGGCTGACGCCTGAGTGCCAGCGCTGGCTGGGGGGCCATCTGCTGGAGCAGGAGCGCAAGGGGGACAAGGAGCAACGCACCCTAGCCCTGTTTGACGAGGCGCCAGAGCAACTGGTGGAGAGCCACCAGCTGATGCCGGAGCTCTATTACTACCTCTCCCAGGTGCGGCTCAAGCTGCCCCGGCTGGCGGAGCGCAGCTGCGACATCATCCCGCTGTTTCGCGCCTTCCTCCATCAGGGTTGCAAGCGCATCGGCCGGCCCGCCCCCCAGGTGGATCGCGCCTACCTGGAGACGCTCAAGCGCCATCAGTGGCCGGGCAACATCCGGGAGCTGCGCAACGTGGCCGAGCTCTATGCGGTGGGCATCATCAAGCTGGCGGGGGTCGAGCGCGCCATCCCGGCCGCCAGCGCCAGGGAGCCCCTCGACGACCTGGTGGAGGAGTACGAGAAGCGAGTGATAGAGGACACCCTGTTCCTCTTCTCCGGGCGGGTGAGCGAGGCCGCCAGCTACCTCGGCATCCCGCGCAAGAAGCTCTATCTGCGGATGAAGAAACACAATCTCGAGAAGGAGCAGTTCAAGCCTCGCGGCTGAGGCGCGGGGTTTCCCAATGGGACGACCCTGGCCGATACTGAGGCTGTCTGGATGACGGGAGAGAACATCATGAGATGCCCACACTGCATGAGCCAGGGAGTCGAGAAGGTAGAGGATGAACGGGTCGGCCGGGCCTGTGCCCTGGGTTGTGGCGCGGCGGGGGGCTATGCCTGTGCGGCGACCTTTGCCAAGATCGGGGCCGGGCTGGGGGCCACGCTGGGTGGCGTGGGGATACCCATAGGCGCCATCGCGGGTGCCCTGAGCGGTGCCCTGGTCGGCGGTGCAACCGGTGGTGGGGTCGGGCTATGGCTGGGTCGCACCCTGGATCGGCAGATCTCCCGGCAGTACTGGTGCAAGGAGTGCAACCACAGTTTCAAGCGATGAGGCGCTTGCGCGCATAGTGCCATGGCGATCCCGGGGGGAGATCGCCATGATGGCGGAGATCAGGCTGCGCCTGTCTGATCGATGGCGAACAGCTGCTCCAGATAGACGGCGACGCCATCCTCATCCGAACTCAGGGTTCTGTCGTGTTCGCTCAGGGCCAGCTTGAGGCGATCATGGGCGTTGCCCATCACCACACCCCGACCCACCATGCTCAGCATCTCGAAGTCGTTCATGCCATCACCGAAGGCGACCGCCTGGGACATCTCAAGCCCATGCTGTTCCAGCACGGCGCGCACGGCATTGCCCTTGTGTACCCCGGCGTGCATCACCTCGAGGCAATCCGGCAGGGAGAAGGTGACATTGATCCGATCACCATAACGCTGGTTGAGCTCTGCCTCTATCTGCAGCAGTTTCTCGTGTTCGCCGATGTAGAAGACCTTGTTGATCTTGTCCAGCGGGTGGCTGGCGAGATCGGTCAGGCGATAGCTGAAGCCGGAGTCGTGATGGAACTGCAGCAGCCAGGGCATCTCCTCTTCCACCAGCCACTCGTCGCCGTAGTAGACGTTGATGTGGATGGAGGGGTCGCGCTCCAGCGCGATCAGCTCGGCTGCCACCGTGCTCGGCAGAGCCTGGTTGAAGACGAGGGTATCCTGCTTGTCGTGCACCACGGCGCCGTTGGAGGTGATGAGGTAGATATCCAGCCCCAGGGCATCGCGGATGCTGCGCACATCCACATGGTGACGGCCGGTGGCCACCACGAACTTGATCCCCTGATCCACCAGACGGTGCAGGGTATCCCGGGTGCGGGAGGAGATCTGGTGCTGCCCGTTGAGCAGGGTACCATCGAGATCGGACACAACTACCTTGAACATCATTACCTCGGCATCAGTGGAACGCCGGGGCAGTGTACCCCAGCGTCCGGTGTGACCCCATTTATTTAGGGATCCAAAAAATAACCAGTCCCTGGGTCTGTTGCCGTGCCGGTGCAGACCGCGCCTGGGTGGCAAGTGACACCATGCTGGACGCTGGCCACTCCCCTGGCACGTCACGCAACCGGCCACTAGAAGCGGGCGAAGAAGTCCAGGGTTGCGGTCAGGGCAGGCAGGCGCTGGGCATCGGCCTCGATGAACAGCTCGTGCCAGGCCCCCTCGATCCGCAGCGGCTTGCCCCCTTCACACTGGAGCCGGGCACAGAAGCTGTCCTGGGCCTGGTTGTCGACAATGCCGTCTTCCCCGGCCTGGATCAGCAGCAGCGGCGTCTTGATCCTGTCTGCCTCCGCGATGGCGGCATCCCCGGCCTTGATGCCCTCGCGGATCCAGTGGGCCGTCACCCCGCCCAGCTTGATCTGCGGATGCTGCTCATAGAGCTGGCGGAATGCCTGGTAGCGGGGCTCGCTGTGGCTCAGGCCGTTGTCGGCAAATTCATGGGAGACATAGCCGGTCTGGCCCGGGCCATAGGGGGGCTCGCCCCACCAGCTGCCGACCGTATCCATGGTGGCTGCCAGCCCCTGGGCCAGCCACTTTGGCAGGCCGCCGAGGTTGATGCCCATCATGGGGGAGGAGAGCACGGCCGCCTCGACATCATCCGGCCAGCGCTCCAGATAGCGGGCCGAGATGGCGCCGCCCATGGAGTGGGCCAGCAGGAACAGCTTGGCGGGTTTGTCCGCCAGTATGACCTCGTCATGGAACTGCTTCAGATCCAGCACATAGTCGTCGAAGTTGGCGACATAGCCCTTCTCCTTGTCGACCAGCAGGCGATCCGACAGCCCCTGGCCGCGGTGATCGATGAGGTAGAGGCTGTAGCCCTGACGCCACAGATCCCAGGCCAGCTCCTGATACTTGAGGTAGCTCTCGACCCGGCCGTTGACCAGGAGTATGGCTCTGTCCACCTTGGCCTGGCGCAGGGCGGCATAGCGGATGGTCACCCCGTCCTTGGCCTTGAAGGCGCTCTCGACGGCGTGCTGGCGCCAGAAGTCGGGCAGGGTCTGTTGATGGAGGGCGGGGACGTCGGCTTCCGTGGTCAGCTGATAGGGATTGGTCACGGCAAGGGCTCCGGCAGAAAACAGGGTCAGGGCCAGCAGGGGCAGAGCGTTAAATTTCATCGGTTGGATACTCCATATCCAGTGGATCGTCCTGTTGTGCGGCCCAGCCCTTGCGGGTCAGCTGCATCCGTTGCCACCAGGCTTCGTCCGCCAGGATCTCGCCGGCCGGGCCGAGCTGGGGATAGGGCATCTCTTTCTCTTTGCAGAGCTGGGCATAGATGGGGTAGCCCCCCTCGAACAGTATGCTGTTCTGCTCCTCCAGGTCGAGCGGGCAGCCGCGCTGATAGCAGCCGGCCAGCTCGCGCTGGCGCTGGGCTTCGTAAAGTATGGCGGCGGCGGCCACCGAGACGTTGAGGGACTGCACCATGCCCACCATGGGAATGACGATATGGTGATCGGCCAGGGCCAGCGCCTCTTCGCCGATGCCGTGCTTCTCCTGACCCACCAGGATGGCGGTCGGCTTGGTGTAGTCGATGGCGCGAAAGTCCACCGAGCTCTCCGAGAGATGGGTCGCCAGGATCTGCATGCCGGAGGCTTTCAGCTCGGCCACGGCACTGCCGATATCCGGGTGCAGCTTGACGTCGACCCAGTTCTGGCTGCCGCGGGCGGTGCCCTTGCGCTTGTGGATCCAGGTCTTGGGCCAGACGGCGTGGACCCGGTGGATGCCGATGGCATCGGCGGTGCGCACTATGGCGGCCAGATTGTGAGGTTTGTGGACCTCTTCCATGCAGACGGTCAGATCGAGCTGGCGCTGGGCCAGCATATCGGAGATCCGTTTAAAGCGTTCAGGTGTCATGTCAGTTTCTATCGAGTGAGGCTGGTGCACGCAACAAGGCAGGTGGGCTGTTGCATGGGGCCATGAGTGTCTCTTGAAAAGCAGCAGGCGGCTCGCGCCGCCTGTGTGATCAGTTCTTCTGTCGGCTCACCCTGAGCACGTTGGGCATCACCCGGATCTTGCGCATGATGTTGGCAAGGTGGATGCGGCCCTTGGTGGTGATGAGCAGGGTGACCAGATAGACCCGGCCATCCTTCTCTTCTGTGCTGATGGCGTGGATGTTGGCGCCGGTGGCGGCAATCACGTTGGCCAGCTCCGCCAGGGCACCCTGGTGGTTGACGATCTCGATGCTGATGCCGGTGCGGAACTCCTGTTCCTGCTCCTTGTCCACTTCCCACTGCACCGGCAGGTACTTGTCCGGCTCGCGGCTGTAGCCCTTGATGTTGCGGCAGGACTCCTGGTGAATGACCAGTCCCTTGCCCGGGCTGATGTGGGCGATGATGGCATCCCCCGGGATCGGGCGACAGCAGTTCGCGAAGGTGACCAGCATGCCGTCGGCCCCCTTGATGGGCATCTTCTTGCTGCTGGACTTCGGTTGCTCTTCCGGCGGCAACTCGTCACCCAGCATGCGGCGCGCCACCATGACGCTCATGGCATTGCCAAGCCCCACATCGGCCAACAGGCCCTGCAGGTTCTCGTGCTTGGTGTCGGCCAGCACCTGCTTGATGCGCGGCTCGGGAATGTCTTCGATGTTCTTGGCGCCGAGGGCATGGTTGAGCAGGCGGCGACCCAGCACCACCGACTCTTCGGTGCGCAGGTTCTTGAGGAATTGGCGGATCTTGGAGCGCGCCTTGGTGGTCACCACGAAGTTGAGCCAGGCCGCGTTCGGGCGTGCGCCCGGTGCCGTGATGATCTCCACCGTCTGGCCCGAGTGCAGCGGACTGCTCAGGGGGTAGGGGTGGCGGTCGACCCGGGAGCCGACGCAGGCGTGGCCGATGTCGGTGTGTACCGTGTAGGCGAAGTCCACCGGGGTAGCGCCGGCGGGCAGCTCCATGATGCGGCCCTCCGGGGTGAAGACGTAGATCTCGTCCGGGAAGAGGTCGGTCTTGACCCCCTCGATGAATTCAAAGGAGCTACCCGCGCTCTGCTGCAACTCCAGCAGGCTCTGCATCCAGCGCTGGGCGCGGATCTGGGCCGTGGTGCCCGAGCTGTCGCCATCCTGCTTGTAGGCCCAGTGGGCGGCGACCCCCTTGTCGGCCATCTGATCCATGAACTCGGTGCGGATCTGCACCTCCACCGGCACCCCGTGCGGCCCCACCAGTGAGGTGTGCAGGGACTGGTAGCCGTTGGTCTTGGGAATGGCGATGTAGTCCTTGAAGCGGCCGGGACGGGGCTTGTAGAGGCTGTGCATCTGACCAAGCACCCGGTAGCAGGTGTCTATGTCCTTCACCCTGACGCGGAAGGCGTAGATATCCATCACCTCATGGAACTGCAGCTCTTTCTTCTCCATCTTGTTGTAGATGGAGAACAGGTTCTTCTCGCGACCGCTGACCTGGGCATCTATGCCGGCCTCGCGCAACCGACCCTCAATCTCGCTCTCGATGGAGTCGATGATCTCGCGGCGATTGCCGCGGGCGCGGCGCACCGATTCCCGCAGCACCCGCGAGCGCATGGGGTAGAGCGCCTCGAAGCCCAGCTCTTCCAGCTCGTTCTTCATGGTGTGAATGCCGAGGCGGTTGGCGATGGGGGCGAAGATCTCGAGGGTTTCCCGGGCGATGCGGCGACGCTTGTCAGGCCGCAGTGAGCCCAGGGTGCGCATATTGTGGGTGCGGTCGGCGAGCTTGATCAGGATGACCCGGATGTCCTGGGTCATGGCCATCATCATCTTGCGGAAGTTTTCGGCCTGGGCTTCCTTGCGATCGCGGAACTTCAGCTTGTCGAGCTTGGAGACGCCGGATACCAGCTCGGCGACGGCGTTGCCGAACAGCTCGGCGAGATCGTCCTTGGTGACCGGGGTATCTTCGATGACGTCGTGCAGCACTGCGGCCATCAGGGTTTCGTGATCGAGTCGCATGTCGCCGAGAATGCGGGCAACGGCAACCGGGTGGGTGATATAGGGCTCGCCGCTGGAACGCATCTGTCCCTGGTGAGCGTCACGGGCCACCACATAGGCTTGCCTGAGCTTCTCAACCTGCTCTGGAGGCAGGTAGGAACTGGCTATTTCTTTAAGGTTTTCAAATAAATACAAGACAGTCCCCGCAGCGGTGAAACGACAATCCGTGGAATTGAGGATATGCCCTCGAGTTTGCGAGGTTTTCGAGCGGTTGTAAATGGGAAGAACAGTCGGCACCCGGGCGGGCGCCGACCATGAGAAATAACTTAACCGCGGCCTTCGGCGATGGCAGCAACGGCAGCCAGCTCGGCGGCTTCCTGCTCTTGCTGCTCGTAGCGGTCCTGGGTATCCATCACCTGGTTGTTGACCAGACCCAGTTCGATCTCGCGCAGGGCGATCACGGTCGGCTTGTCGTTCTCTTCGTCGACCAGGGGATCTTTGCCTTGTACCGCGATTTGACGGGCGCGGCGTGCGGCGACCAGCACCAGGTCAAAACGGTTACCTACCTGTTTTACAGCATCTTCTACAGTAACGCGTGCCATGCAGGACTCCAGTGTTTGGGCTTTCTGTGTTTGAAAAAGCAGTGTTTAAAAATGACGCAAAAGTTTACTTGTTTTTGGCCTATTCTGCCAGTAGCTGTTGCAGCAAGTTTTGTTGGGCCTGCTGCTGCTGGCGCAATTCCAGCCGCTGGCACTCTATGATGGCCCTGAGCTGGAACAGCGCCTGCTCAAAGTCTTCATTGATAATGACATAGTCATACTCGTCGTAGTGCACCATTTCGGCAATGGCTTTCGCCATCCGGCCGGCGATCACTTCGCTGCTGTCCTGGCCGCGCCCGATCAGGCGGCGCTCCAGCTCTTCCCGGCTCGGCGGCAGGATGAAGATGGACTTGGTCGGCATCTGCTCGCGGATCTGGCGGGCGCCCTGCCAGTCAATGTCGAGGAAGACGTCGATGCCTTGGGCCAGGCAGGCCTCGATGGCGGCGCGGGAGGTGCCGTAGTAGTTGCCGAACACCTCTGCCCACTCCAGAAAATCACCGCGCTCGATCAGCGCCTTGAACTCTTCCACCTGCACGAAGTGGTAGTGCACCCCGTGCTCTTCGCCGGGGCGGGTGGCGCGGGTGGTGTGGGAGACGGAGAGCTGCATCTTGCCGGCGTCGTTGTGCTGGGTCAGCAAGGCATTGAGCAGGCTGGACTTACCGGCCCCGCTCGGGGAGGAGATGATATAGAGAGTGCCTTGTTGCGCCATGTCTGTACCTTTAAGCGATGACCCGTGTTTTGGTTGTAGCAGAGGCTGCCGTCATGTGCCCGAAAGGGAGACAGTCGCTCGCAAAACGCGGAAGAATCAGAGTCAGGAGGTTGTAAAGGCGGCGAATGTTAGCAGATGGGGGCGGATAAAAAAACGGCCGGAATCATATTCCAGCCGATCAAAGTATTCGTTGCTTGCTGCGGGAGCGTTACCCACATCGGCCGCTATTCTGCCCCCGGCACCCGACTCGGGCCATCAGATTATCCCTGCCTCAGGGCTCGGAATTTCCGAGTTGCCCCTCAGCCCGGCAGCTGGCGCTCGGCACAGAGCCGATCGAAGGCGGCGATGACCCGCTCGCTGGTGATCTTGCGCATGGCGTCCGGATCCTTGAGACGGGTACGCCAGTCGAGCGCCGCCAGCGGCTTGCCGGTCTCCTGCTCGATCAACTCCTGATAGACGCTGACCGCGTGTTCGCGGCACAGATAGGGGCCGGTGCGATCCGGGTTGTGATGGGCGTAGAGGCCGATCACTGGCGTGCCCGCCAGGGTCGCCATGTGGGTGGGGCCGGTATCGGGGGCCAGCACCAGGCTGGCTTCCTTGATGAGTGCCAGCAGTTGCTTGAGGTTGGTCTGCCCCACCAGATCCACCGGCTTGCTCTGGCTCAGGCGCTGGATGTCGGCAGCCAGATCCCGCTCCAGCCTGGCCGGTCCGCCGCAGAGATAGACCTGAAACCCCTTGCTGGCGGCGTGATCCGCCAGGGCGGCATAGCCTTCGGCGGTCCAGTTCTTGAACGCCTTGCTGGCGGCGGCGCAGATGAGCAGGGTCGGTTTGCCGTCTATCTTCTCCCGGGCCCAGGCCTGGTGCTCGGCGCTGATGGGCAGTTGCCAGTCCGGGGTCAGATCCTGGATGCCGAGCTCCCTGGCGAAGGCGAGAAAGCCATCCAGCACGTGGGGGGAGGCGGGGGAAGGCACTTGATGGTTGGTGAACAGCCACTGACCGTCGTTGGCCCGCGCCTTGTCGAACCCGAGCTTGATCTTGGCCCTGATGCCCAGGGTGGCGATGCTGGCCCGCAGGGCCGCCTGCAGGTGCAGCAGGGCATCGAACCTGCGGCCCTTGAGGGTGCGCCAGAGATCACGGTAGCCACGCCAGCCCTTGCTCTTGTCGAAGGGGATCACCTCCACCCCGGGCAGATCGGCAAACAGGGTCGCCTCTATCTTGCCGGTTACCCAGGTGATGCGAGTCTCTGGCCAGGCCCGCTGGATGACGCGCACCAGCGCCAGCGCATGGCAGCAATCCCCGATGGCGGAGAGCCGCAGGATGCAGATAGAGGAGGGCGGCGTTTGGAACAGCGGCATGATGTGGCGCAATGGTGGCAAAATGGATGGATGGCATTATGCAAACTCCCTTGTGGATTGTAAAATTGCGCCAGCTGCCCGACCGGCACAGTCCCCATGACGGGATGCATTGCGCCCCACTATCGACCGGAATACTCATGATGCTGACACAGACCGCCCACAACCAGATCTGCTGGTATGCCGAAGGCGCCTTCCGCGACCCTTCCCCCGCGTTGTTCGATCCGGCCTGGTGGCAGACCCATCGGCAGGTGGTGGGCTCTGCCATAGGCCGCGGGGTGACCTGGTTCGTGAAGGACGAGTCGCGCCACCTGGTGCTACGCCACTATTATCGCGGCGGCATGGTGGGCAAGCTGGTACGGGATCGCTTCTGGTTCGAAGGGGTCGAATCGAGCCGCGCCATGGCCGAATACCGTCTGCTGGCCCAGCTGAGCGAGCAGGGGTTGCCGGTGCCACGGCCGTTCGCGGCCCGCATGGTCAAGCAGGGGCCCTTCTATCGCGCCGACATCCTTATCGAGCGCATCCGTGGCGCCAAGGATCTGGTGGCCCTGCTCAAGCAGGGGGCGCTCCCCGACGAGGTGTGGCACAAGGTGGGTCAGACGGTGCGCCGGCTGCACGATGCCGGGGTCTGTCACGCCGACCTCAACAGCCACAACCTGCTGCTCGACAAGGAGGGCAAGGTGTGGGTGATCGATTTTGACAAGGGGGCTATCCGCTCCCCCGGCAGCTGGCAGCAGGCCAATCTGGAGCGGTTGCTGCGCTCCTTCAACAAGGAGTCGCAGCTGCACACCAGTTTCCACTTCGTGCCGGAAAACTGGCAGGCGCTGATGGTGGGCTATCAAGGCAAGACGGGCTGAGCTCGGCCTCCACTCCGTGTCTGGAGGTTGGCAGGCCCTGATGGCGGGCTATCAGGGCAAGACGGGCTAAGCTCGGCCTCCACTTCGTGTCTGGAGGTTGGCAGGCCCTGATGGCGGGCTATCAGGGCAAGACGGGCTGAGTTCGGCCTCCACTTCGTGTCTGGAGGTTGGCAGGCGCTGATGGCGGGCTATCAATGCAAGACGGTCTGAGGGAGCGGCTGGTGCGGATAAAAGGGCACCAGGGAAAAGCTGGTTGACGCTGTTGCTCGGCGCAATCGCCAATGTTACTTATGTGAGTGTTGCTGTCTGGGCAGACAGTCAGATCCGGTTTCGAGGCGCGTGATGGAAAGGTATGAGACTCCCGGGGTTGAGGTCATTACCCCGCTTGAGGTGACGCTGAAGGCAGAAGCCATGGCGATGCTGGAGGCCGGGATCTGGACCTGGTCGGCCGAACAGGGCCTGAGGCGAGATCCCTCCTGCCTGCAACTGCTGGGGCTGGTGGGGAACGAGCTGGATGATCTCGGCTGGCTGGCCCGGGTGCACCCGGATGACGGGCCCCGCCTGGGGGAGGCCATCGATGCCTGTCGGGAGGGGCGCAGCAGCGGGTTGCGGCTCGAGTACCGCATCCTGCACCATCAGGGCCACTACATCCGGCTGGAAGAGCGGGTGCGCCGCGACGAACGAGGCCAGCTGCTGGGGGTGGTGCGCCATCTGGACGCGGTCATGCCCCAGCTGGACGATCGCCACGACACCGACCCTCTCACCGGGCTCGAGAGCCGCAGTCACTTCGAGTCGCTGCTGGACGAGCGGCTGACCAGCGAGAGCGGCAGCTTCTGCCTGCTGCAGTTCACCGTGGATCACCGCAGCAAGATATTGCAGCTGTTTGGCGAGGCCGCCTGCGACGCCATGCTGGCCAAGCTGGCCCGCATAGTGCGCCGCGAATTGCGGCGGGAAGATCCCTTCGCCCGCTGGGACGAGGACGGTTTCATCCTGATGCTCTCCCAGACAGATCGGCTGAGCGGCCTCGAGATTGCCGAACGGCTGCGTCTCGAGATCGCCGATGCCAGCCTGTTGCCCGAGCGGCCGGTGACCGTCAGCATAGGCCTGGTGCAGAGCCAGAGCGCCGAGCAGCTCGATCACCTGCTGGCCCGGCTGGCCTCCTGCCACGGCCAGGCCAGGCGGGAACGCAACACAGTGGTTGGCTGATTCTTAGTCAGCGCTCACTCACCCGCCGATGCCTGTGGGTCAAAGGAGGCCTGCATCGGCAGGCCTGGTGGTTCGTCAGTCCGCGCTGCACGTCGGCTGACGCTGGCAGACCCAGAGGGAGGCCAGCATCAGCAGGGCGCCTAGGCTGAGCCTGAACAGATCCGTATCCTTGCCCCAGAGCACCAGATTGACCAGCAGACCGGCCGGGATCAGGGCGTTGTTCATGATGGCCAGCACGCCGCTGCTGACCAGGGTGGCTCCCTTGTTCCACAGGAAGTAGCCGAGCCCGGATGCCCCCACCCCCAGCCAGAGCAGTATGCCCCACTGCAATCCACTCGTCGGGTATTGCGGTTGGCCCAGCAGCCACCAGGCGGGCAGGGCGATCACCAGGGCCCCCAGATAGAAGCAGCCAAACACCGCCAGCTGGGGCGGTTGCTGCGCCTCTCGCGCCAGCAGCACCTTGTAGCCCACCTGGCCCAGGGCGAAGCAGAGGTTGGCTCCCTGCACCACCAGGAATCCCATCACATAGCTCTCGGTCAGGCCGTCGAAGCGGATGACGGCCGCCCCCAGCACCGCCAGCAGCGCCCCCCACAGGTAGGTCGGCTTGAAGCGCCCCTCCAGCAGATCGTGGATCAGGGTGACGTAGATGGGGGTGAAGATGGTGAACACCAGTACTTCCGGCACCGTCAGCAGCAGGAAGGAGTGGTAATAGAACAGATACATGATGCCGAGCTGGATGGCGCCGAGTGCCATCAGCTTGGCCACCAGATCGGGGCGCAGCCAGCGGCGGCGCAGGAAGGGCAGGAACACCAGGCTGGCGAGGACGATGCGGGTCAGCACCGAGAAGTAGGCGTCCACCTGGCCGGCGAGGTAGACCCCGATCAGGCTGAAGGAGAAGGACCAGAGCAGGGTAACCCCTATCAAGTAGTTCATGTGATTGAATTGTCGTCAGTTGTCAATTTGGAGGGCGCTATGATGGCCGAGTTGGAAAGCGCGATCCAGCGTTTATGGGGGCAGTTGCCACAGATCGGTGTGTTTGCCTTCGAGGCGAGCAACGGGGCGGGCTCCGCGACCGACTGGAACGGCCGTGGCGAGGGGGAGGTGCGGGTGACCGATCATCAGGGGGGCTGGCTGTTTACGGAGCAGGGGCGCTACACCACGCCCCATGGGCGGGTGCTCACCATGCACAACAGCTTCTGGTGGCAGCGCGGCGAGCGGGGGATCCGCCTCTCCCACCTGCGCCACCAGGCGCCGGTGTTGCTGTTCGAGCTGCTGCCCCAGGGAGACGGGCGCTGGCTCACCGCCGAGGCGCACCTGTGTGGTCAGGATCACTACAGCGCGGAACTGACGCCGACCGAGGACGGCTTTCTGCTCGCCTGGCAGATCACGGGGCCGCGCAAGAACGAGCGGCTCAGCTACCGCTACTGCTCGGAGGGCGGGAAACCGGCATAAAAAAACCGGCGCAGAGCGCCGGTAGCGGGGACAAATCGGAGGTTTTTTTAAAACGGTCCCAAAAACAGGAGAGATACACTCTCGTCACACATTCAGATATGGACTTCAGGCATTCAGGGCATAGCTCAGCATGGCCTGCAGCTTGCTGTCGAAGAACCAGGGCAGGGTCAGCATCAGCAGGCCGAGCAGTCCGGCCAGCCGGTGGCGATATTGCCAGCCGGCTATCAGCACCAGACCGCCGCAGAGTGTGGTCAGGATGCCTGACATAGGCTGGCCTCCCGACGGGCACGACGCTGCTGTGCCCACTGGTTCAGGGCGACCGAGCCCAGGATCAGCGCCAGTGCCACGGCCGTGGTGGAGTGCACCTGCTCGCCGAGGAAGAGGGCACCCAGCATGACGCCGAACAGCGGCACCAGGTAGTTGCTGAAGGAGGCGAAGGTCGGGCCCGCCTTCTGGATCAACGCCATGTAGAGGAAGTAGACCAGACCGGTACAGAACACACCCAGCACGGTCACGGCGCCGATGGCCTGCTGGCTCGGCAGGGTCAGGGCGCTCAGATCGGTGACGAAGGGCGCGGCCAGCAGCAGCTGGATGGCTGACGAGATCAGTATGTTGCGGGCCACCACCACAGGGTGGTCCTTGGCGAAGCGCTTGATCATCAGCAGGCCGATGGCGAAGCAGCTTGCGCCGAACAGTATGGCCATGGCACCGAGCAGACCGGCGTTCATGCCGTTGGCCAGTTTCGGCCAGAACAGCACCAGCACACCGACGAAGCCGATGACCACGGAGAGCAGACCGCCCTTGGTGATTCTTTCACCAGAAATAAACAGGGGCGCAGCCAGAATGGTCACAAAGGGAATACAACCCATGACCACGGCGGCGATGGCGCTGTCAACATACTGCTGACCCCAGGCCACCATGATGAAGGGGATGGTGGCATCGAGCAGGGCGATCAGCATATAGGTACGCCAAGGGGTGTGCTCGCTCTTGAGGCGCATGAACAGGCAGAGCAGACCCAGGGTCAGGCTGCCGCACAGGGCGCGACCGGCCGCCACCATGATGGGGGGCAGTTCGGTAACGGCCTGATGCATGAAAATGAACTGGGAGCCCCACAACAGGCCTATCGCCAGCAATAACAGATAGCTACGCATGTTAATCTCCGTGTAATTCGCCCGCGCATTCTATGCAATCTGCTACTATGCCAAAAATGAATTGTCGTCATTCAACTATGGCCAATATCGATGGAACTCCCCCTTTCCCGCCTCGACCTCAACCTGCTCAATGTGTTCGACATGCTGATGCAGGAGCGCAACGTCACCCGTGCTGCGGAACGGCTCCACCTCTCCCAGTCCACCGTCAGTCACGCCCTGGGGCGCTTGCGCCAGGCGCTGGACGACCCCCTGTTTGTCATGAGCCGGCGCGAGATGATGCCCACCGAGCGCGCCAAGGCGCTGGCCGGGCCTGTGCGCCAGGCGCTGGCCATGCTGGAGCAGGGCCTGCGCCAGGCCAAGGGATTCGAGCCCGCCAGCGCCCAGCGGGTGTTTCGCATCGCCACTCCGGGCTCGGTGGAGCACGGCCTGGTGCCGACCCTGGTGGAACGCATGGTCCAGCAGGCGCCCCATTGCCGGCTGGAGGTGTGCGAGCTGGCGGACAGCGACTACGAGCGGGAGCTGGAGAAGGGGGAGCTGGATCTGGTGATCGGCTTCGCCGGCGCCAACCATCTCTCCCCTCGCTTGTGGCGCGAGGAGTGGTTCAGCAATCCCCTGGTCTGCCTGTCACCCCTTGGCAGCGCGCTGCCCGATGAGCTGGGGCCGGACGAGCTGGTGAGCCGCCCCCACATCCACACCTCCAGCTGGGGGCACAGCCAGGCCATGGTGGATCTCTGGCTGGCCCGCTTCGGGGTGGCGCGGGAGCTGGGGGTGCGGTTGCCGAGCTTCATGGCGGTGCCGCAGCTGATGGCGACCGGCCGCTATCTGGTGGTGGTGCCCGAGATGATAGGGCGCCACTTCTGCCGCTACTACCCGCTGCGGCTTCATCAGCTGGAGCCCGCCATTCCCATCGTCTACCTGATGGCGGGCCACCCGCTCAGCGCCCATGACGAGGCGATCGGCTGGTTCAAGGGGCTGCTGCACCGGCTCGCCTTCGAGCGTTACGGTGCCGACGCGCTGGGGGCGCCGACTCAGCGCAACCCGGCGAAGTAGTCCAGTCCCATGGCGCTCTTGACCTCTGCCAGCACCTCGTCGGTGAGGGCGCGGGCCTGCAAGGTGCCCTGCTGCAACAGGCGCAGCAGCTTCTCCTTGTCGGCGATGGCCGCCTGACGTCGCTCCTGCATGGGGGCGAGCAGGGTCTGCAGGCAGTCGTTCAGCACCTGCTTGCAGCGCATGTCTCCCAGCCCGCCGCGCTGGTAGTGGGCCTTCATCTCGGCCACCAGCGCCTTGTCGGGGTGGAAGGCATCCAGATAGGCGAACACCGTATTGCCCTCCACCTGGCCCGGATCGCTCACCCTGAGGTGGTTGGGGTCGGTATACATGGCAAACACCGCCTGCTTGATCTCTTCCGCCGACATGCCGAGCTCTATGGTGTTGCCGAGGGACTTGGACATCTTGGCCTTGCCGTCGATGCCGGGCAGGCGGCCGGTGTCGCTCAGGATGGGCTGACATTCGGTCAGCACCTCCTTTCCTACCAGGGCGTTGAAGCGGCGCACTATCTCGTTGGTCTGCTCCAGCATGGGCAGCTGATCCTCGCCCACCGGCACATGGGTGGCGCGAAAGGCGGTGATGTCGGCGGCCTGGCTGACGGGGTAGACCAGAAAACCTGCCGGCAGGCTGCGCTCGAACCCTTTCTGCTGGATCTCCGCCTTGACGGTGGGGTTGCGCTCCAGCCGGGCGACGCTGACCAGGTTGAGGTAATAGGTGGTGAGCTCGGCGAGGGCGGGCAGGGCGCTCTGCAGGCAGAAGGTGGTCTTGGCCGGATCCAGGCCGGCGGCCAGGTAGTCGGCCATCACCTCCAGCACGTGGTCGGTCACCTTGGCCGGGTTGTGGCCGTTGTCGGTCAGCGCCTGCAGGTCGGCGATCATCACGAACTGGCGGTAATGGTGCTGGGCCTCGACGCGCTGGCGCAGGGATCCGACATAGTGGCCGATGTGCAGTTTGCCGGTGGGGCGATCGCCGGTCAGGATAACGGGGTTGTGCATGTCACTCTCTCCAGTGGGGTGGGCCGGGAGGCGACAAAGGGATGAAAACAATGACCGCCTCTCGGCGGTCACGGTGTTTTCTTTGGGAAAAATTACATAGAAAAGCAGTGCCGCCTGTTTATAAGCAGCACCACCAGTAGTTGTGATTGACGATGGTCATGTTCATGGCAAATCAAGCTACGCCTGTTTGATCACTTCTGCAAGGGCACGACCAGCAGATCGCAGGGCACCGTATTCATCAGCTGGCGGGCGCTGGAGGTGAGCAGGCTCCAGAAGCTCTGGCGGTGGCCGCATACCAGCAGATCTATCTGGTAATCCTTGACCGCCTGATTGACCCGCTCGCTCAGATCGCCGCAGATCACCAGCTTCTTCTCTATGGGGTAGTCCACCGAGGCGAGGAAGGCCTCCAGCTTCTCTTTCGCTTCGGCGATCACCTGATCCTGCACGTTGTCGATGTCGATATCGATCATCTCGGTGTAGAGATCCTTGAGGTCCACGTCCACATGGATCACCGACAGTTTGGCGCCATTGGAACGGGCCCGGTCGACCGCCTTGTCGATCACCTTGCGGTTGTCTTCCGACAGGTCGATCGCCGCCAGTATGTGCTTGTAATAGGTTCCACTCATGGGAATTCTCCTCACTGATCCTGGGTTCACTATACCAATGTCCGCTGAAACTAAAACGGCGATGTCACCACAGTTTCAGGATTTGCATGGCAAGCCCGTACTCCCTGGTTGCCATTGCGGATAAAGGATCGCATATATTTTGAACAGGAGTTTGAAGCCGATCACAGCCGTTCTATTGCCCCGACTGAGTGAGGGGAATAGGATGTGCCCGTGCTTCGCAATGAACACAACACAACAAAAAGCATCTGAATAACGCTTTGGGGAGCCTTGTGCTCCCTCTTGTTTTTCTGCCCCCCTTTCTTGCCCCTATGCCACCCGACATCAAGGTAATCCCCGGCTTCTTGGTTATGCTCTAGCCAATTCCTGTGGCGATGCTGCCGACGCTCGCTGCGGCCGATCCCCGTATTCCATCGATCCCTTGGAGATTCATTCATGATCATTCATCCCCAGATCCAGGGCTGCGTTGCCCGCAACTGCCATCCCATCGGTTGCCGCGCCGCCGTGCAGCAGCAGATCGCCAGCGTCAAGGGGGCGGGCCCCTTCAACGGGCCGAAACGGGTGCTGGTGCTGGGGGCCTCCTCCGGCTTCGGGCTGGCGTCGCGCATCGCGCTGACCTTCGGCGCCGGCGCCGATACCCTGGGCATCTCGTTCGAGCGCGGGCCCTCCGACAAGGGATTGGGCAGCGCGGGCTGGTACAACAACATCTGGTTTCGCCAGGCGGCGGAGCAGGAGGGTCGCATCGCCATCAACCTGATCGGCGATGCCTTCTCGGACGCCCTGCGCCAGCAGGCCATCGACGCCATCCGCCAGCAGCTGGGGCAGGTGGATCTGGTGGTCTACTCCCTGGCGAGCGGCATTCGGGTGCTACCCGATGGCACGCAGGTGCGCTCGGTGCTCAAGACCACCGGCCAGCCGTTCAGTGGCTGGGGGCTGGATCTGGAGCGCGATACCCTGGTGCAGCAGTCGCTGGCGCCCGCCACGCCAGAGGAGATCCGCGACACCGTCACAGTGATGGGGGGCGAGGATTGGCAGCTCTGGCTGCAGGCGTTGCAGCAGGCGGATTGTCTCGCGCCCGGCGCGCAAACCGTGGCCTACTCCTACATTGGCCCCGAATCCACCTATCCCCTTTATCGGGATGGCACCATCGGTTATGCCAAGGAGCATCTGCATGCCACCGCCGAGACCATCAACCTGCAGCTGGCCGAGATTGGCGGTCACGCCTGGGTGTCGGTGTGCAAGGCGCTGGTGACCAAGGCGAGCGCCTATATTCCCGTGCTGCCTGTCTACCTCGGCCTGCTGATGGGGGTGATGAAGGAGCGGGGCGTGCACGAGGGCTGCATCGAGCAGATGCAGCGGCTGTTTGCCGCCAAGATGTACGGGCCCCATGGGGTGGTGGCCGACGGCAACCGCCTGATCCGGATGGATGACCACGAGCTGGATCCGGCGGTGCAGGCCGCCGTCTCGGCGCTCTGGTCCAAGGTGACACCGGACAACTTCCACGCCCTGGGGGACTTCGCCGGGCTGCGCCAGGACTTCATGCAGCTCAACGGCTTCGAGCTGCCCGGCGTGGACTATGGGGCGCCGGTGGATGTCGCCTCCCTGACCGAGCTGCTGCCCTGAGTCAGGTACCTGTGTCAGGCGACGTTGCAGGCAGGCTGGTTGGGGGCCGGAGCCAGCCAATATAGTCTGGTGCGTCCCTGGTGTCTGATGTTCGAGGCGTTATGGCTTCAGGCTTTCAGCCTCAGGCGACGTTGCAGCTTGGCTGGTTGGGGGCCGGAGCCAGCCAATATAGTCTGGTTGCGCCCCTGGTGTCTGATGTTCGAGGTGTTATGGCTTCAGGCTTTCAGTCTCAGGCGACGTTGCAGGCTGGCTGGTTGGGGGACGGAGCCAGTATGGTCTGGTTGCGCCCCTGACGTTTGGCCTGGTACATGGCCATGTCGGCCCTGTGGATCAGCTGGCTGAGGCTGTCATCGTCCGGTGAGCGCTCCGCCACCCCTATGCTGATGGTCATGTGGGGGGCGGCCAGGTAGGCGATCCGGTTTCTCAGCTGTTCGGCCAGCCGCCAGCAGGTGGCGCCGTCCTGCGTCATGGCCACCAGAAACTCCTCCCCTCCCCAGCGCCCGACCTGTTGCAGGTCCGGCGCCCAGCTCTTCAGCTCCCGGGCCAGTTGCCGTATGGCCTGGTCACCTGTCTGGTGGCCGTGCCTGTCGTTGATCTGCTTGAAATGGTCGATGTCGATGATGAGCAGGGTCAGTGGCGCATCCAGCTGCCACTGCTGCTCCAGTTGCTCCAGCAGGGCGCGCCGGTTCGGCAGCCCGGTCAGCTGATCGAAGGTGGCGAGCTTGTAGAGGTGGCGCGAGCTGCGGTGCAGCCTGTGGGTGGTGAGCCCGAGCAGGATCAGGGCGCCGATCAGCAGGACGACCAGCATCAGCTGGTAGTAGCGGGCACTCTGCTGATACAGCAGTTGCTGGCGCTTGTTCTCGTTCTCCTGCTGCAACGCCAGGTTGCTGGCCTCGCTGCGGGCCAGATCCATCTCGACCTGGAAGGCGGCGGCATGCTGGCTCAGGGTCTGGTTGAAGTGCTGCCTGTAGTGCTGCATGTAGCGGGTCATGACACCATAGGCCTCGGGGTAGCGTCCCAGGTCTGCCAGCAGTCTGGCCTGCATCGCCTTGCCCTCTATGCTGACCGGGCCTGGCTGGGCCGTCAGCAGTTGCAAGGCCAGCTGGGTCTCCCCCCGTCCCTGCAGGGTTCTGGCCCGGATCTCGGTCAGCCGGGAGGCGGCCTGGGGATAACCCAGCCCCTCATAGATGGCCTGCGCCTCCTCCAGGCTTTGCCAGGCGGAGTGCCAGTCTCGCTGCGCATTGAACACCATGGCCCTGTAGCCGAGGACGATGGCGCGATAGTGGGGCGAGAGCCCGGGGGTGGCCAGCAGGGCCTCGAGCAGCTCGCTCGCCCGGTCGGGGCGCCCCATGTCGATGTAGAGCCGCGCCATGTTGGCCCGGATGATGGCCTGGCTGTTGGGTTCGTTCAGTCGCACCATCTGCCCGAGGGCATCCTGATAGTAGCTCTCGGCCTCCCGGTGGAGGCTGAGATCGGCATAGAGGTTGCCAAGGGTCATCATCAGACGGGCACACTGCAGGGTGGAGAGGGCGCTTCTTGGCCCTTTCTGCTTGAGCTGGAAGGCGGTCTTGAGCTCGGCGATCGCCTCCTTCATCTGCTGGGTACGGTAGAGGGCGAGGCCATTGAGGGCATGCCACTCGGACTCCTGCTGGAGATGGCCCAGGATGGCCGGCCTGAGCTGGGTCAGCAGCTGGAGGGCCTGCTCGGGGGCTTCGGTATCCAGGGTCAGGGCAATCTGCTGCAATCTGAAGTCGAGCAGGCGCCGGCTCTCCTGCTGGGCACTGGCCAGCCCGCGGGCGCGGGCGTTGTCCAGCAGGGCCTGCTGGTAGCGTCCCAGGGCTGCCTGGGCAAGGGCTCTGGCATGGAACAGCTCCATGTCCTGCTGCGGGCTGGCGTCGAGGCGCTGCAGATAGCCGACGGGATCCCGCGCCGCCTGCAATTCAGCCTCTTCCAGCAAGGAGGGAGTGGCCTGCAACTGGGTTATCCAGAGCAGCGCCAGTGCCATAATGAATCTCATTGAATCCTTTCCCCGACCACTGGCGCCATCATAATGGCTGATGCTACCTACACCATGTTTCTTTGCTTCTCTATAACCGTATGGGTGACAGGATGAGGTGAAGCCGGGTCACAACTGCGAGCGCTGACCGTCGTATCTGGTTGCGTCAGGCTGCAACAGTGGCGACAATCGTGACCAAATCACAGTGGAGAATCATCATGTTGGCCAAAGCCATGATCGAGAAGTTGAACGAGCAGATTAATCTTGAATTCTATTCCTCCAATCTCTACCTGCAGATGAGCGCCTGGTGCGAGGACAAGGGCTTCGAAGGGGCTGCCACCTTCCTGCGCAAGCACGCCGCCGAGGAGCGCCAGCACATGGAGCGCCTGTTCACCTACGTGAGCGAGACCGGTGGCATGCCGCTGCTGGGTGCCATAGATGCACCTCCCCACGAGTTCAACTCGCTGGGGGACATCTTCCGCACCACCCTGGAGCACGAGTACCACATCACCAAGTGCATCAACGGCCTGGCCCATGTGGCATTCACCACCCAGGACTACTCCACCTTCAACTTCCTGCAGTGGTACGTGGCCGAGCAGCACGAAGAGGAGAAGCTGTTCAAGAGCATCGTCGATCGCCTGTCGCTGGTGGGCGAAGATGGCAAGGGTCTCTACTTCATCGACAAGGAGCTGGCCGAGCTGGCCAAGGGCGCCCCTGCCAGCATCATGGACGGCAACGCCTGATAGTCGTGGACACTTAGTGTTCAGCCAGTACAATACGGCCCCCTCGTGGGCCGTTTTCGATTGATGCAGCCATGAAACTGCCGCTGTGGTTTCTGCCGGATGCGATGACGGTCCCTTGGCAGGGGCCGTTTTTCTTTTGATGGGTGAGTGACGATGAAGCAGGTGGATGTAGTGGTGATCGGGGCCGGGGCGGCCGGCTTGATGTGTGCGGCCCAGGCCGGTTATCGGGGGCGATCCGTGCTGCTGCTGGACAACGCCAAGAAACCGGGGCGCAAGATCCTCATCAGTGGTGGTGGTCGCTGCAACTTCACCAACCATCAGGCCGGTCCCCACGCCTTCCTCTCGGACAACCCGCACTTCTGCAAGTCCGCGCTGGCGCGCTACACCCAGCAGGACTTCATCGATCTGGTGGACAGGCACGGGGTGAATTATCACGAGAAGACCCTGGGCCAGCTGTTCTGTGACGAGAGCGCCAAGGATATCGTCGAGGTGCTGCTCACCGAGTGTGACTGGGCCGGGGTGACCCTGCAGTGCCAGACCGAGATCCTCTCCGTCAGCAAGACGGATGACGGCTTCCTGCTCGACACCAGCAAGGGGGAGATCGCCTGCTCGTCGCTGGTGGTGGCCACCGGCGGCCTCTCCATGCCGAAACTCGGCGCCACTCCCTACGGCTTCAAGCTGGCGGAGCAGTTCGGCCTCAACGTGCTGCCTACTCGTGCTGGTCTGGTGCCCTTCACCCTGCATCAGGCCGAGAAAGAGGCCTTCGCCGATCTCGCCGGGGTCAGCCTGCCGGTGGCGGTGACCGCCGAGGATGGCACCCGCTTCAAGGAGGCCATGCTGTTCACCCACCGCGGCCTCTCGGGCCCCGCCATCCTGCAAATCTCCTCCTTCTGGCTGGCGGGGGAGAAGATCCACATCAACCTGCTGCCCGAGCTGGATATACCGGCGGCCCTCAAGGCCTGGGCCCAGGCCCATCCGGCCCAGGAGCTGAAAACCGTGCTGGGACGCGAGCTGCCCAAGCGCTTCGTCGACAAGCTGGTGGAGCTGGGGCAGCTCCACAGCAAGCCGATGCGCCAGTACAACGAGCGGGAGCTGGAGGCAGTGGCCACCCTGCTGGGGGATTGGCAGATACTGCCGAACGGCACCGAGGGTTATCGCACCGCCGAGGTGACCCTGGGGGGGGTGGATACCAACGAGCTCTCCTCCAAGACCATGGAGGCGCGCAAGGTGGCCGGTCTCTACTTCATCGGCGAGGTGGTGGACGTGACCGGCTGGCTCGGTGGCTACAACTTCCAGTGGGCCTGGTCTTCCGGTTGGGTGGCTGGTCAGTACTGCTGATGATGCAGCCCGGTGTCGTCGATGACCACGATCACGGGTTCAGTAGTGACAACTTCCAATGGGTCTGTAATGCCCTCCGGCTGGGTTGCCGGCCAGTACTGCTGATGATGCAGCCCGGTGTCGTCGATGACCACGATCACGGGCTCAGTAGTGACAACTACCAATGGGTCTGTCATCCCCTCCGGCTGGGTGGTTGATCCGTTCTGCTGATGATGTAGCCCGGTGTCGTCGATGACCACGATCACGGGCTCAGTAGTGACAACTTCCAGTGGGTCTGTAATCCTCTCCGGCTGGGTAGCTGGTCAGTACTGCTGATAATCCTGTTCCCTCATTCATCCCGGACAATGGCGCCACCTCGGTGGCTCCCTTACCTGGCTTCAACGCGGCCTCCCAGGCCGCGTTTTTTATGGGTGCTATCCCTCGCGGGGTGGCCCGTTATCCCTTTCTAAGAGTCGGCAAGAAGGCGGTCAGCAAGCCGATGAGCGGCAGGTAGGCGCAGAGCTGGTACACGGTCTCTATGCTGGTGGCATCGGCCAGCTGACCCAGCAGGGCGGCGCCTATGCCCCCCATGCCGAAGGCGAAGCCGAAGAAGAGGCCGGAGATGGTGCCGACCTTGCCGGGCACCAGCTCCTGGGCGTAGACCAGGATGGCGGAGAAGGCCGACGCCAGGACGAGGCCGATGATCACCGAGAGCACCGAGGTCCAGAACAGGTCGACGTGGGGCAGCAGCAGGGTGAAGGGTGCGACCCCCAGGATGGAGATCCAGATCACCCGCTTGCGGCCGATGCGGTCACCGACCGGCCCGCCGAGCACTGTGCCCGCCGCGACGGCGAACAAGAAGGCAAACAGATGGAACTGGGCGCTATCCAGGGACAGGCTGAACTTGTCCATCAGATAGAAGGTGTAATAGCTGCTCAGGCTGGTCATGTAGAAGAACTTGGAGAACATCAGCAGGCCCAGGATGGCCAGCGACCAGCCGATCTGGCGGCGGCTCAGGCCACTGCCGGCATGGGCCTTCATTCGCTTGTGGAAGTTGGCCCCGTGATGGCTGGACCAGCGCCCGACCAGGCAGAGCACCATGACACCCACCAGGGCGAACAGCGAGAACCAGGCCGCGCTGCCCTGTCCCTGCGGCACTATGATGAGCGCGGCGAGCAACGGACCTATGGCCGAGCCGAGGTTGCCGCCGATCTGGAACAGGGATTGGGCCAGGCCCGGCTGGTTGCCGGCCGCCATGCGGGCGACCCGGGAGGATTCCGGGTGGAAGACGGAGGAGCCCATGCCGATCAGCATGGCCGACAGCAGCACGGCGCCAAAGCTGCCCGCCTGTGACAGGGAGAGCAAGCCTATCAGGGTGAAGCCCATGCCGAGGGGAAGCGAATACGGCATGGGCCTGCGGTCCGTGTAGAGACCGATCAGCGGCTGCAACAACGAGCCCGTGAACTGGTAGGTGAGGGTGATGAGCCCTATCTGGGTGAACGACAGATCGAGCCCCAGCTTCAGCAGCGGATAGATGGCCAGCAGCACCGACTGCATCATGTCGTTCAACAGGTGCGAGAAGCTGATGGCGGCAATCACCGGGTAAGTGGTGGTGTTCAGGGGGGCGGCCGAGGGCGGGGCGGCGATCGGCGTGTCGGTACTCAGGGTCTTGTCCATGGGTGAGGTATCTGCGGTTTCACACTCCCTCTACCATGCCCTATCCCGGTGCATCTGGACATAACCAAAGTGGGCGCACGCCGGGGCTGCTCTCGATCGGCGTGCAAGCCGTTCATCCTGAAGGTGTGGGGATGGCAGGTCAGATCTTGTGCTTGGCGCGTGGCGGATTAGTATAGAAAGCCTGCCGCCGCTATCCGGCCCATCGCCCGCCATGGAGGGAACATGTTCGAAAGCCTGGGAGTCATCAACGTCTGGACCTATCTGGTGGGGCTCTTCTTCATCATCATAGCGCCGGGCCCCAACTCGATTTATGTGCTGCGCACCGCCGCGGTGCGGGGCATAGGGCCTGGCTATCGCGCCGCCCTCGGGGTCTTCGTCGGTGACGCCATCCTCATCTTCTGTGCCTATCTGGGGATCGCCTCCCTAATTCGCACCACCCCCCTGCTGTTTACTCTGGTGCGTTATCTCGGCGCCATCTACCTGCTCTATCTGGGGGTGAAGATCCTCCATGCCAACTTCATTGCCAGACGCGAAGGGCAGGAGTCTGCGGTGGAGCTGGGGGAGCGCTATTTCTCCAAGGCCCTCACCCTGAGCCTCACCAACCCCAAGGCGATCCTGTTCTACGTCTCCTTCTTCGTGCAGTTCATCGACTTCAGCTATGCCCACACCTGGATCTCCTACCTGGTGCTGGCCGGCATGCTGGAGGCCATGAGCTTCGTCTATCTCACCCTGCTGATCTTCGGCGGCACCCTGGTGGCTAGCTTCTTTCGCCGCAAACAGGGGCTTGCCCGGCTGGGCAATGGCCTGATAGGTCTGTTCTTCATGGGCTTCGCCGCCAGATTGGCGACCCTGTCGTCCTGATGCCGTCCCTCCCTTCTCCATCGGGCTGAATATGGCAGTGCTATGCCTCCCCGGTGCCTGCCTGCGGTACACTGGGGCCCGATGAGAGGGCCCCTCTCTTTTCAATCCTGCCGCCGTGGTCTCATGCCCCTGATTTGATCGGGGTCAGCCGTCCATGGCCAGATTCCTTCTATAGTGCGCCCCTTGTGGCCATAGGCCGGAGGGCCCCATGCTCGAAAATCAGATGATGTTGTTGGCGGTGTTTGAGCGGGCGGCGCTGATGCTGATGACGCTCTTTCTCCTGACCCGCACCCGGCCATTCCAGCGACTGTTCCAGAAGCGGGATCACACCCCGGCGGAGCTGCTGCTGGTGGCGGCCATCTTCGGCCTGTTCGCGGTGTTCAGCACCTATACCGGCATTCCGGTGGAGGGGGCCCTCATCAACGTGCGGATCATCGCCATCATCTCGGGCGGCATACTGTTCGGCCCCTGGGTCGGCATTCCGGCCGGGGTCATCTCGGGGCTGCACCGCTACCTCATCGACATGGATGGCCACACCTCCATCCCTTGCCTCATCGCCAGCATCATCGCCGGTCTGCTCGCCACCTGGCTGCACCTGAAATGCCGCAAATCGCGGCTCTGGCTCTACGGCATACTGGCGGGCATGGCCTGCGAGGGGCTGACCATGCTGCTGATCTGGCTGCTGACCGAGCCCCATGCCGTGGGGGTGGAGATCGTCAGCCACATCGCCTATCCCATGATCGCCGGGACCCTCTGCATCGGCCTCATCATCAAGCTGGTGCAGGATCTGGATGACGAGAAGGAGCTGATTGCCGCCAAGCAGGCCAAGCTGGCGCTGGACATAGCGAACCAGACGCTGCCCTTCTTCCAGAACATCGACCGCCACTCCCTCGGCCAGGTGTGCGCCGTGATCCGGCGCGAGATCGACGCCGATGCGGTGGCCATCACCGACACCCGGGACGTGCTGGCCTACGTGGGGGTGGGCAAGGATTACTACGAGCTGGACGAGCACCACGCCATCAGCGACATGACCCAGCGGGCGGTGCTGCTCGACCAGATCATCATCAACAACGATCTGCGCCAGTATCATCTGTCTGACTTCCATTCGGTCATCATCATTCCGCTGCGGGAGAACGGCGCCGTCAGCGGCACCCTCAAGATCTACTATCGCCGCACCCACAGCATCACCAGCTCCCTCAAGGAGATGGCGGTGGGCCTCTCCCAGCTCATCTCCACCCAGATGGAGGTGTCGCGCATCGAGCAACTGAAAGAGATGACCCGCAAGGCGGAGTTCACCGCCCTGCAGAGCAAGATCAACCCGCACTTCCTGTTCAATGCCCTCAACGCCATCTCGTCCTTGATCCGCATCCGGCCCCAGCAGGCGCGCCAGCTCATCGCCAATCTGGCGGACTATCTGCGCTACAACCTCAACAAGGGGGACGAGCTCATCGACATCCAGGAGGAGCTGCAGCAGGTGCGCGACTACGTGGCCATCGAGCAGGCCCGCTTCGGGGACAAGCTGGAGGTGGTGTTCGAGGTGGACGACGTGCACATCCAGGTGCCGAGCCTGCTGTTGCAGCCCCTGGTGGAAAACGCCATCCTGCACGGCATCCAGCCCCGCAGCGCGCCGGGCCGGGTCACTATCGAGGTGAAGCAGCTGGCGGGGGGGATCCGGGTGGCTGTGCGCGACACCGGCTACGGCATCAGCCAGGCGGTGATCGACGGGGTGGCCGCCGGCCGGGTGGAGAGTCGCAGCATAGGCCTGATGAACGTGCATCAGCGGGTCAAGCTGCTGTACGGGGACGGCCTGCACCTCAAGCGGCTGGAGCCGGGAACCGAAGTCTGTTTCTATCTGCCGGATCAGGAGGCGATGCCATGCTGAGGGCCATCATGGTTGAAGATAAGTGTGTGCTGCGAGAGGGGTTGTCATGCTGAAAGCCATCATTGTCGAAGATGAATGTTTGATGCGGGAGGCGCTGGCCTCTCCTGCGCGCCTTCAGGGGGCAATGCCATGCTGAAAGCCATCATAGTGGAAGACGAATATCTGGCTCGCGAGGAGCTGATCTATCTGGTGAACCAGCACAGCCAGATCGAGATAGTGGCGAGCTTCGAGGATGGGCTGGAGGCGTTCAAGTACCTGCAGGATCACGAGGTGGACGTGGTGTTCCTGGATATCCAGATCCCCTCCATCGACGGCCTGCTGCTGGCCAAGAACCTGCACAAGTCGAGCCATCCGCCCCATATCGTCTTCGTCACCGCCTACAAGGAGTTCGCGGTGGAGGCGTTCGAGCTGGAGGCGTTCGACTATATCCTCAAGCCCTACAACGAGCCGCGCATCATCAATCTGCTGCAAAAGCTCGAGCATGCTGGCAAGTCGCAGCCGGGGCAGGGGGAGGTGAGCATCCCGCACAATCGCACCGTCAATCTGGTGAAGGGGGAGCGCATCATAGTCACTCCCTGCGAACAGATTTACTACGCGGAAGCGGACGAGAAGCTCACCCATGTCTACACCCGCACCGATCGCTACGTGATGACCATGGCTCTCAGCGAGTTTGTCAGCCGCTTGCCGGCGGAGGGGTTCTTTCGCTGCCACCGCTCCTACTGCGTCAACATCAACAAGATCCGCGAAATCGTCCCCTGGTTCAACAGCACTTATCTCATCCGGCTCCATGACCTGCCGTTCGAGGTGCCGGTCAGCCGCAGCAACATCAAGGCGTTCCGTCAGCTGATGCGGCTCTGATTGTCATTCATGCCCGCCGATCTGCATTTCATGCCTTAATCGATCGGCGGGAGTGGCGTCTTGCCTATAGTGGCCCCAGTTTCCTTAAGGCCATCGACCGAGACGCATCATGACCAAAGAGATGAATCGCACCCGCTACCTCACCCTGATAGGTACCATCATCACCCAGTTTGCGCTGGGATCCGTTTACACCTGGAGCCTGTTCAACGCCCAGCTCTCCGACAAGCTGGACGAGCCGGTGAGCCAGGTGGCCTTCGCCTTCGGCCTGCTCAGCCTCTCCCTGGCGGTGGCCTCCTCCCTGGCGGGCAAGCTGCAGGAGCGGTTCGGGGTGCGCAACGTCACCCTGGGGGCCGGCGTGCTGCTCGGCATCGGCTTCTTCCTCACCGCCCACGCCAGCAATCTGGCCATGCTCTACCTCTGCGCCGGCATTCTGGTGGGCTTCGCCGACGGGACCGGCTACCTGATGACCCTCTCCAACTGCGTGAAGTGGTTCCCGGAGCGCAAGGGGCTCATCTCCGCCTGCTCCATCGGTGCCTATGGCCTCGGCAGCCTGGGCTTCAAGTACATCAACCTGCTGCTGCTGTCGAACAACGGGCTGGAGGCGACCTTCCAGCTGTGGGGGCTGATCGCCATGTCCATGGTGCTGGTGGGCGGCATGCTGATGAAGGATGCGCCCCAGCAGGCCGCTTCCGTGCAGCAGACCGAGAGCCGTGACTTCACCCTGGCCGAGGCGATGCGCAAGCCCCAGTACTGGATGCTGGCACTGATGTTTCTCACCGCCTGCATGAGCGGCCTCTATGTCATCGGCGTGGCCAAGGACATCGGCGAGAAGATGGTGGGTCTGCCAGCCGTGGTGGCCGCCAACGCCGTCGCCATCATCGCCATGGCGAACCTGGGTGGCCGTCTGGTGCTGGGCATATTGTCTGACAAGATGTCCCGCATCCGGGTCATCACCATAGCCCAGTTGATTACCCTGGCGGGCATGGCGCTGCTGTTGTTCGTACCGCTCAATGCCAATCTCTTCTTCGTGGCGGTGGCCTGTGTGGCGTTCAGCTTCGGCGGCACCATCACCGTCTACCCCTCGCTGGTGAGCGACTTCTTCGGGCTCAACAACCTGACCAAGAACTACGGCGTCATCTATCTGGGCTTTGGGCTGGGCAGCATCATAGGCTCCATCGTGGCCTCCCTGTTTGGCGGCTTCATGGCGACCTTCAACCTGATTCTGGTGTTGCTGGTGGTGGCCCTGGTGCTCTCTCTCACCATACGGCTGCCAGCTCCCGTTGCGGTGGCGGCGGATCGGGGCTGACCTGGTCCCCACTGCGGTAAAAAAGAAGACCCGGGCTTTGGCCCGGGTCTTTTCGTTGGTACCAGCGACGCTTAGCGCGGCGGCAGTCCCAGCAGGGTGCGCAGCTGGCTGGCGGTGGCCTCGACCGTCGGCCAGTCGCGGCCGGTGACGGTCACATGGCCCATCTTGCGGCCGGGGCGGGCGTCGCCCTTGCCATAGAGGTGCAGGTGCACCCCGGGCAGGGCCAGGGCGCCGGCCCAGTCCGGCGTGCCGTCTTGCCACAGATCCCCGAGCAGGTTCAGCAGGATGGCGGGCTGAACCTCAGCCTGCGCCGGCAGCGGCAGATCGCACAGGGCGCGCACCTGCAACTCGAACTGGCTGCAACCGGCGTTGTCGATGCTGGGGTGTCCCGAATTGTGGGGGCGGGGCGCCATCTCGTTGACCAGCAGCGCGCCGCCGACCAGGAAGAACTCCACCGTCAGCACGCCCACATAGTCGAGGGCGGCGATGATGTGCTCGGCGATGCGCTGGGCTTCCGCCTCCAGGGCGGGCACATTGGCCGGGGAGCGGGTCTGATCCAGGATGCCGCCGCTGTGCCAGTTCTGCACCAGGGGCAGGGCGCTGATGGCACCGCTCGGGCTGCGGGCCAGGGTGAGGGCAAACTCCCCCTCCAGCGGCAGGCGCTTCTCCAGCACGCAGGGCACGCCGCTGGTGGCCAGGGCCGCTGGCAGCTCGTCGGCCTGGTGTATGGTCCACTGTCCCTTGCCGTCGTAGCCTTCGCGAGCCGTCTTGAGAATGGCGGGGAAGAGGTCGCTGGGCAGGGCCGGTAGCGGCTCGCCCGGCAGCAGGGTCAGGTTCGGGGCGACCGGCACGCCAGCGCGGGTCAGGAAGGCTTTCTCTTCCCGGCGATCCTGGCAGACGCGCACGGCGCTGGCCGCAGGGCGCACCGGCAGGTGCTGCTCCAGCAGGGCCAGGGAGGCGGCCGGCACGTTCTCGAACTCGCAGGTGACGGCATCGCAGCGACTGGCCAGCTCGCGCAGCGCCTCGGCGTCGTCATAGGCCGCCACAATCTGGGCGTCGGCCGCGGCGCCGGCGATGCTGGCGGGATCCGGATCCAGCACTATCACCTGATAACCGAGGCGATGGGCCGACATCACGAAATAGCGGCCGAGCTGGCCGCCCCCCAGCATGCCGAGGGTAGCGGGGGGCAGTATCATGCCGGGTCCTCCAGTTGCAGGGCCAGCACCCGATCGCGCTCGTTGGCACGGAAGCTGTCGAGCTGCTGGTGATAGCGAGGGGCGTCGCCATCCTGGGCAACCGACAGCAGGGAGACGGCAAACAGACCGGCGTTGGCGGCCCCCGCCTCGCCGATGGCGAAGGTGGCGACCGGCACCCCTTTGGGCATCTGCACTATGGAGAGCAGGGAGTCCATCCCCTTGAGCTGACGGGTCGGGATGGGCACACCCAGCACAGGCACCGTGGTCTTGGCGGCCAGCATGCCCGGCAGGTGGGCGGCCCCGCCGGCCCCGGCGATGATGGCGCGCAGGCCGCGTTCGCGGGCACTGGCGGCATATTCGAACAGCAGATCCGGGGTGCGATGGGCGGAGACGACGCGCGCTTCATAGGGCACGCCGTGCTCCTTGAGGATGCGGGCTGCCGCTTGCATCACGGGCCAATCGGAGTCAGAGCCCATTACCAGGCCGATCATTGGGGGGGTCGTCATTACGGCTTCCTCGGGGGTGTCAAACGTTTGCCGCATGTTACCAAAAAGCCGTGGGACCTGGCTCAACATTTCTTGCGTCTGACCCCGTCGGATTGCGCCTAACTGAGGTCATGACAGAGGCGCAGGGCGGTAATTGTGCCACTCGACACCCTCTGGTGGGAAAAAGTGACAGCAGCAATCCAGATGGCTATACATCCAATCCGGCTCTGCCTATAATCCCCCCGCTTTGGCGCATCATGCTTAAAAGGGAATCCGGTGAGAATCCGGAGCTGGCGCGCAGCGGTAAGGGGGAACGAAGCGACATCAGGGCACTGCCGTCAGGTGGGAAGCCGTCGCCGTAGGCCATCAGCCCCCAAGCCCGAAGACCTGCCAAAGTTCGTATTTCGGGCCGAGAGAAACCGGCCACGAAGTAGATGCTTACGCGAACTTAAGGATCTCTCATGTCCAAGAAATTATTGGCGGCTGCCCTGTTGCCAACGGCGGCCTTTGCCCAGTCTTCCCTTCCTGCCAATGATACTATGGTGGTCACCGCCAACCGGGTGGAACAACCCGTCAGTTCTGTGCTGGCTCCCGTGGTGGTGATCGATCGCGCCGAGATCGAATCCCGCCAGGTATCGAGCCTGACGGATCTGCTCAAGACCCTGCCCGGGGTACAGATCACCACCCTGGGTGGCCGGGGCCATATCAGCAGCCTCTTCATCCGCGGCACCAACTCCAACCACTCCCTGGTGCTGATGAATGGCCGTCCCATCGCCGCCATGGTGGCCGGCACGCCGGATCTCAGCCAGATCCCGCTCGGCAACATCGAGCGGGTCGAGTACATCCGCGGGCCGCGCGCCGCCGTCTACGGTTCGGATGCCATAGGTGGCGTCATCAACCTCATCACCAAGACCTCCGCCAAGAATGGCAGCGAGACCCACCTGAAGGGGGGGGCAGGCAGCCATGGTTATGGTCAGGGCCAGCTGCGCACCGTGCAGGCGCTTGGCCAGCAGACCGACATGAACCTGCTGGTGGGCTATGAGCGGACCGATGGGTTCGATGTGGTGGCCGGTGCCCAGCAGCCGGATCGGGACGGTTTTGACAGCCTCAATGGCCAGGTCGGGATGAACCATGCCTTCAACGACGCCTGGAGTGCCGATTTCAACGCCCAGGGTTATGACAACCAGACCGAGATGGACGATCCCTATCAGTCGGCCGACCAGAGCCGGGTGAAGGCCTTCCAGTACGACGGTGGTATCAAGTTCCAGAGCGAGACCCTGACCAGCCGGCTGGAAGCCAGCTACGGCGAGAACAAGCTGAAGAGCTGGCTGGAGAGCCAGGGGGAATCCAGTGCCCAGCCGATCCACACCGGCTTGACCCGCTTCTCCTGGATCAACAGCTGGAGCGGCATCGAGGGGCTCAACCTGACCGGTGGCGCCGATTGGCAGCAGGAGCAGATGAAGTCCGATTCGCGCAGCTATGGCCAGGCCTTCAATGCCCCGGATCGCGACAACACAGGTCTGTTTGCGGTGGGCAGCTATCGCTGGCAGGCCCTGCTGTGGGAGCTGTCCGGCCGCACCGATGACAACGAGCAGTATGGCCGTCACAACACCTGGTCCGCCGCCAGCGGGCTGGACATAGATGACAACCACAATGTGCGGTTGAGCTACGGCACCGGCTTCAAGGCGCCGACCTTCCTCGATCTCTACTATCCCGGTTATGAGAACCCGGGTCTGAAGCCGGAAGAGAGCAAGAACCTGGAGCTGGACTTCTCCGGCCGTTACACCGCCTGGGATTGGTCAGTGAACCTCTATCGCAACCAGATCCAGAACCTGATCTCCTGCCAGAGCGCCTTCTCCAGCTGCAAACCGGACAACACGGATGCCGAGATCCGCGGCGTGGAAGTGGCGCTGGGGCTGGAAACCGGTCCGCTCCATCATGACCTGAGCTTCGATTACACCAAGACCGAAGACAAGAACGATGGCGATCAGCCGCTGCTGCGCCGTGCCAAGCAGAAGGCGAGCTGGCTGACACAGGTACAGCTGGGCCCGGTGGATCTGTCGACCGAGCTGCTCTATGTGGGCAAGCGGGACGACAAGAACTTCAGCAGCTTCCCCGCAGAGCGGGTGGTACTGAGCTCTTACACCCTGGTCAATCTGGGGGCCAGCTACGGGGTGACGCCTGCGCTGACCCTGGGCGGTCGCATCGACAACCTGTTCGATCGTGACTATGTTCCGGCCTATGGCTATGCCTCGCCGGGCACCGAGTTCAAGCTGACCGCCGACTATCGTCTTTGATCTGCTGCTCTGCTTATATAGAGAGGAAAAAGCGAGGCCCCGTCCTGTACGGGGCCTTTTCTATTGGCCGCCGGCGGGAGTATGATCGCCGCCTCGCATCCAAGGGGGAGCTCTGGTGGCCAATATTCTCGTGTTCGACTCCGGTATGGGCGGCTTGACCGTCTATGGGGAGATCCGTCGCACCCTGCCGGCACACAACTATTTCTACTGCTTCGACAACGCCCACTTCCCCTATGGCGAGCTGAGCGAACCAGAGCTGATCTCTGCCTGCACCGGCTTGGTCAGCCAGATGGTGGCCGAACACGCCATCGATCTGGTGGTGATCGCCTGCAACACCGCCAGCACCATAGCCCTGCCATCTCTGCGAGCCACCCTGAGCATTCCTGTGGTGGGCGTGGTGCCCGCCATCAAGCCTGCCGCCGCCCTGACCCGCAATGGCTGCATCGGCTTGCTGGCAACCCCGGGCACCGTCAGCCGCGAATATACCCATGAGCTCATCGCCCAGTTCGCGCCGGGCAAGCGGGTGTTGCTCAAGGGGGCGACCGAGCTGGTGATCGAGGCCGAACGCAAGCTGGCGGGACAGCCGGTCAACATGGGGCTGCTGCGAGAGGTGTTGGCTGACTGGATGGAAGGGGAAGAGAGGCCGGATACCCTGGTGCTGGGCTGTACCCATTTCCCGCTGCTGGGGGATGAAATCCGGCAACTGATGCCGGAGGCCCAGCTGGTTGACTCGGGCAATGCGGTGGCAAGACGGGTGGCCCATCTGCTGGCCGCGCTTCCATCCACCCTCACCGGTGAAGGGCAGGGCCATGCCTATTGCAGCCTGCTGGATGCCCGGGCCCAAAAACTGACAGCCCCCTTGCAAGCATGGGGGCTGTCATCACTCGAAGAGGTGCTGTGCTGAGTCCTCAGGCGTCGACGTCGGCGCCTTCCCTCTCATCCCTGTCCCGCTTGTCGTTGGCCTCACGTACCTTGAGGGTGCGCTGCTGATACTCCTTGTCATTGAGCGCGGCTATGGCCTTGGCCGCATCGGCGACCGGCATCTCAACAAATCCGAAGCCCCTGCGCTTGCCAGTGGCCTTGTCTTTCATCAGACGGACGGAAATCACCAGACCCTGCTCGGCAAAGAGCTCGCGCACGGCAATCTCGTTGGCACGGTAGGGCAGGTTGCCTACATATAAGGTGCATGTCTCTTGGCTGGCATTCTGCTCGGCCGCAGCGGCAGGAGCCCGGTTAAGGAACAGCGGTACCACGAAACCGCCAATGGCCAGACCTACGGCAAAAATGACTTCGGCTTTCAGGGAAAACTGCAGGGCCTGGGCAACCAGATAACCGACCAGCGCCAACACCAGAGCGAGAACGGCCGCCTGCACATAAACGGGAAACTTGGATAAATTCATCTTTAAAGACCTTTTGTAAATGAAAGCAAAAAAGGTGCAACACTCTATTCACCTCCATGGTAACCAGCTTTACGACAGGACGCTACCATGGACCACTCGGGACACATTATCCGCTTCAGTATGGCATTCCTTAAGCAAGGAAGACCCGGTTAAATGCCAATAAAACAGAGCTGAAATCATCGGCTTGTGGATAACATTGTATATATACACTGGGTAAGCTGTTTCTAACTGGATAATTTGAAGTTTCCGTGACTTTCTTCAAAAAATCCCTTGTCATCGTGATCCGGCTCCCTATAATGCGCCCCTACCAGCACGGCGGAACACGCCAAACTGATGAGCCAGCTTCCTTGCGAAGCAGGCG
>NZ_JAAROG010000026.1:0-10877 GCF_023093515.1 Aeromonas genomosp. paramedia | reverse complement strand
GCGAGAGTAGGACACTGCCAGGCACCCAATACAAGAAACCCCGCTCGATGAGCGGGGTTTTTTATTGCCTGACATTCACGGCATCCATCTATATCCGGTTGATTTAAAACCGCACCCTCTCTTCATCGGCCCTCTGATCTGCGCAGGGCAGCACCATATTGACTATGCCGTCTTCCAGCTGGATGTCGATCTGGAAACCCAGCCGCTTGGCCAGATTGATCATGCCGCGATTGCTGGGCATGGTCATGCCCGACAGCTGGCCGATGCCACGCTCTCTGGCGTAGCGCACTATCTTCTCCATCATCAGCTTGCCGAGCCCCAGCCCTTTCATATCCGATCGCACCAGGATGGCAAATTCCGCGTCAGACTGGTCCGGGTTGGAGATGGCGCGCACCACTCCCAGGACCTGCTGGTTGTAGGGCCCATCCTGCCCCACGGCGACGAAGGCCATCTCCCGGTCGTAATCGATCTGGGTCATGCGGGCCAGCTCTTCGTGCCCCAGCTCCCCCACGTCGGCGAAGAAGCGCTTGTATCTGTCCTCATCGGAGACCTTGAGCACGAACTGCTTGTGGGCCGGTTCGTCCTCCGGCCGGATCGGGCGCAGCAGGACATGGCTCTGATCTTTCAGCCAGGCACCCTCCTCCAGTTCGGTGGGATAGGGGCGAATGGCCAGTGGCAGCATCTGCCGACCCTCTTCCATCAGCACCAGCCTGGCATCCAGGATCACCATCTCTTCGCCGCAGGCCTGCAGTGGATGCAGGTCCAGCTCCTGGATTTCGGAGAAGGCCAGCAGCAGCTCGGAGAGCTGGCACAAGACCTGACCGAGGGCATCGATATCGAGTCGTACCGGGCTGGCCTGTTCGCGGATCTTGCCGTTCTTGAGGGCACCGATGATCTGGTAGCGAGCGAGCGCCTGGTTGAGCGGTGGCAGGGCCGCGACCATCTCGTGGGGTTCGGCACCGGACTCCCCGAGCAGGATGACGGGGCCGAACACAGGATCCTGCTGCAGGCGGATGCGCAGCTCGAGTCCACCGCTGCGTTTTGCCATGCGCTGGACCAGCAGGCCTTCTATTCGGGCCCCAGGGTCGTGTTGGCGGACCCGATCCAGGATGGCATCCGCCGCCTGGGCCACTTCCGCCGAGGTGCGCAGATTCAGCATGACGCCGTGCACCTCGGATTTGTGGGCGATGTCGGGGGATCGCAGCTTCACCGCCACCGGATAACCTATCTGCTCCGCGGTCAGCGCCGCCTCGATGGCATCGGAAACTATCCAGGTCGACAGGGTGGAGAGACCGGCCGCCTGCATGATGGGTTGCGCCAGGTGGGTGTCCAGTACCCGCTGCTTGCGATCCAGTGCCTGGCGGAGCAACTGCTGGCAGCGCTCGACATCGAGTCTGTCCCCTTGCAGGGAGGCGGGGGTCTCCATCAACTGTTTCTGGTTGCGGCGGTATTCCACCATGTGCATGAAGGCGGTGACGGCACTCTCCGGAGTACGGTAAGTCGGGATCCCCGCTTCATTGAACAGGCGTCGACCCTCCTGGGCCGAGTATTCTCCCGCCCAGTTGGTCAGTATGTTGAAACGCCTGGCCCTGGGGTGCTGCTTGAGGAAATCGATCAGATTGCTGGCCAGGGTCGCACCGCGAGCGGTGAGGGAGGGGGCGTGGATCAGCAGGATGGCATCGGCTCCGTCCCCTTGCAGCAGCTCGTCCAGCGCGGTTCGGTAGGCCTCCACATCGGCGTCGCTGCCTATGTCCAGAGGGGGCATGGCCATCTTGCCGCCGCGTGCCAGCAGCACGTCTGCGGCCATGTTGGCCAGACCGCGCCCGTTGGAGAGGATGGCGAGTCGCTCCCCCTTGAGGGTCAGGGAGTGGCTCAGGGTTTCGACGGTGGCAAACAGCTCGTGGGTGTCCCGTACCCGCAGCATGCCGGCCCGGCGGATGGCGGCGTCATAGACGTTGTCGAGGCCGTTGGCCGGATCGTGGCGGCCGCTCTTGAGCACCAGAATGGGCTTGTTGCGGGAAGCGGCGCGGGCGGCGGAGAGAAAGTGGCGGGCATCGTGCAGCTTGTCCATGTAGATCAGGATGGCGCGGGTTGCCCCGTCGCGGGAGAGCTGATCCAGCAGCTGGCCGAAGTCGATGTCGCAGTGATCCCCAAGCGAAACGAAGGCCGAGAAGCCGATCTCCCGCTGTTTGGCCCAGTCCAGGATGGTGGTGCTGACCGCCGCCGACTGGGACAAAAAGGCCACCTGCCCCGGGGTGGCGGCAATGGGGGAGAAGCTGGCGTTGATGCCCTGCCCGGGCAACAGCATGCCCATGCTGTTGGGGCCGAGCAGGCGGATGCCGTATTGCCGGCAGATCTGCCTGAGCCGCTGACGCTCGTCGCCGGAGAAGTGGGCGGCCAGTATGATGGCCGCCCCTGTGCCCTTCTTGCCGAGCTCCTCGATGAGCGGCAGTACCCGCTCGCGCCGGGTGCAGACGATGGCAAGATCCGGGGAGAGGGGGAGGCTCTCGATATCGGGATAGGCGAGCACGCCGGCGACGGCCCGGCAGTAAGGGCTGACCGGCAGTATGGGGCCCTTGAACTGGCCCGCGAGCAGATGCCGGATGACCACATGCCCGGCCTTCTGGGGGTCACTGGAGGCACCGATGACGGCAATCGATTGGGGTTTGAAGAGCCGATCCAGGCCGCTTGGTTTCATGGGCACTCCTCATGGCGACCCCCGAGGCGAGGGCGACGTATGGTGCCAGTCTAATACGCTTCAGGCGTTCGTTCTGTGACCCATTGCGGATCACGACCGGGCCAGGGCATTGGCACGCAGATAAAATCTCAGTTCACCCTGGATGCGCCGCACTGTGGCCAGGTGCCTGTCTTGCACATAGATCTCCTGCTCCCGATCGAGCGAGGTGCGCTGGACTCCGAGGCTCTGCAGGTACTCTGCAAACAGGATGGCACTCTGGATTTCGACAAGATGCTGGCTCACGGCATGATCCTCTGTGGTGGATGGATTTGCCGGCCAGTGTCCCCTCTTCTCCAGGGCTTTCATACTGACACATTTGACACTGATGCTGGGGCAGCCCCGGAGTCAGCGCAGCCCTCCCTGACCGCGGGCCGTGTCCCAGAAGGCGCGGATCAGCGGCTCTTCCAGCCGCTTCTTGAGCACGGCGATGCCGACATCGAACGGCTTGAGGGCGGGCTTGGGATCGACGATGCGTACCTTGTCCCCCATGGGGCTGTGATCGATCACGGCGGCAGGCACCAGGCCTACGCCGAAGCCGAGGGCCACCATGGCGACTATGCCCTCGTTGCCCGCCACCTCGGCATAGATGTTGGGGGCTATGCCCTTGTTGCGAAACCACTGATCACAGCGTTTGCGGGCCAGCCCCTGCTCCGAGAGGATGAGCGGCAGCCGCTCCCAGTCGGGTTCGCCCTGGGAGAACCACTGGCTTTGCTGGGGGGCATTGCGGGGGGCGATAAAGACCAGCGGCACCTGCTGCAGGCTGGCGAACTCCAGCTTGGACGAGAGGGCATCCGGCCTGGCGGCGATGGCGAGATCGGCCTCGTCGGCCAGGATCTTGTCCACCGCCAGGGCGGGGTCGCCGGTCTCCAGCTTGATCTCGAGCTGGGGATAGCGGCGACGAAAGCGCTCCAGCACCTCGGGCAGCAGGAAGTAGCTGGCGGTGACCGAACAGAAGACCCGCAGCCGCCCCTGCAACGGCTCGTCGCTGCGCCTGAGCTCCTGCTTGAGCCGCCGCCACTCCTGCAGCAGGCTGCCACCGAACTCCCTCAGCTTCTCTCCCGCCGGGGTGAGCCGCACGCTGCGGTTGTCCCGCTCGAACAGCACGCAGCCGGTCTCCTGCTCCAGCCGCTGGATGGCGCGGCTCAGGGTGGAGGGGCTGACCGCCATGGCGTCGGCGCTCTTGCCGAAGTGGAGGGAGTCGGCGAGGTGGAGAAACAGTTCGAGATTGCGAAGGTCCATCTTTGAATTCCTGCAGCGGCGCTTGTGCCGACCATATACCTTCATGCCGCAAGCCCCCGAGGCGCACCGGGTGGGAAAAACGGCCTGAGAATGCCAAGAGTCACATTTCAATTTATGCAACGTACTGTTTCGAATATATCAGTTCAGGCAATAAGTGTCCCGCGCTATAGTGGTTTGGACAACGCCGCTACCCGGCATGGAATCAATCGAACGGAGCAATCACCATGGCTAACTATTTCAACACCTTGAACCTGCGTCAGCAGTTGGCCCAGCTGGGCAAGTGTCGTTTCATGCAGCGCGAGGAGTTCGCTGACGGTTGTGCGGCGCTCAAGGGCAAGAAGGTGGTGATTGTGGGCTGTGGCGCCCAGGGTCTGAACCAGGGTCTGAACATGCGCGACTCCGGGCTGGATATCTCCTATGCCCTGCGCAAGGCCGCCATCACCGAGAAGCGCGCCTCCTGGCAGAAGGCCACCGATAACGGCTTCGTCGTCGGTACCTATGAAGATCTGATCCCGACCGCCGATCTGGTACTGAACCTGACCCCGGACAAGCAGCACTCCGACGTGGTGAAGACCGTCATGCCGCTGATGAAGCAGGGTGCCGCCCTGGGCTACTCCCACGGCTTCAACGTGGTGGAAGAGGGTCAGCAGATCCGCGCCGACATCACAGTCGTCATGGTGGCGCCCAAGTGCCCGGGCACCGAGGTGCGTGAAGAGTACAAGCGCGGCTTCGGCGTGCCGACCCTGATCGCCGTTCACCCGGAGAACGATCCCCAGGGTGAAGGCATGGCCATCGCCAAGGCCTGGGCCTCCGCCACCGGCGGCGACCGCGCGGGCGTGCTGGAATCCTCCTTCGTGGCGGAAGTGAAATCCGACCTGATGGGCGAGCAGACCATCCTCTGCGGCATGCTGCAGGCCGGTTCCCTGCTCTGCTACGACAAGCTGGTTGCCGAGGGCACTGACCCGGCCTACGCCGGCAAGCTGATCCAGTTCGGCTGGGAAACCATCACCGAGGCCCTGAAGCAGGGCGGCATCAGCCTGATGATGGACCGCCTCTCCAACCCGGCCAAGCTGCGCGCCTTCGAGCTCTCCGAGCAGCTGCGCACCCTGATGCGTCCGCTGTTCGAGAAGCACATGGATGACATCATTGCCGGCGAATTCTCCCGCGGCATGATGGCCGACTGGGCCGAAGACGATGCCAAGCTGTTCGGCTGGCGCGAAGAGACCGGCAAGTCCGCCTTCGAGAATGCCCCTGCCTATGCGGGCAAGATCGCCGAGCAGGAGTACTTCGACAATGGCGTGGTCATGGTGGCCATGGTCAAGGCAGGTGTGGAGCTGGCGTTCGAAACCATGGTGGCCTCCGGCATCTATGAAGAGTCCGCCTACTACGAGTCCCTGCACGAGCTGCCGCTCATCGCCAACACAGTCGCTCGCAAGCGTCTGTACGAGATGAACGTGGTCATCTCCGACACCGCGGAGTACGGCAACTATCTGTTCGCCAACGCCGCCGTGCCGCTGCTGCGCGAGCACTTTATGCCGACTCTTCAGGCTGGTGATTTGGGCAGCGCCCGCGCCGAGCCGAAGGCGGTGGACAACCTGGCCCTGCTGGCGGCCAATGAGGCGACTCGTAGCCATCCGATCGAAGCGATCGGCCATACCCTGCGTGGCTACATGAAAGACATGAAACGCATCGCCGTCGGCGGTTAATGCTGGCGATGGAAGGGCGGGGGTGACGATCCCCGCCTTCTGGCTGGCTTAGACACCTGGCCAGATCTCCACAGGATGGCAACGCCGGCTTCCGGCAACAAAAAGCCCCGCTCAATGAGCGGGGCTTTTGCATTCAGAAAGACTTGGAAAATCAGGCTTTCCAGGATTTCCAGGTGTTGATCAGACCGTTGGTGGAGCTGTCGTGGCTGGTGACGGCGTCATTGCTGCCCAGCTCCGGCAGTATCTTGTTGGCGAGCTGCTTGCCCAGTTCCACGCCCCACTGGTCGAAGGAGAAGATGTTCCAGATTGCGCCCTGTACGAAGATCTTGTGCTCGTACATGGCGATCAGGGCACCCAGCGTCTTCGGGGTCAGGCTCTTGAACAGTATGCTGTTGGTCGGGCGGTTGCCTTCGAACACCTTGAACGGCACCAGATCCTTGACCTGCTCCAGCGTCTTGCCAGCCGCCAGGAACTCGGCTTCGACCTGTTCCTTGCTCTTGCCGAAGGCCAGCGCCTCGGTCTGGGCGAAGAAGTTGGCCAGCAGCTTCGGATGGTGGTCGCCGATCGGGTTGTGGCTGATGGCCGGCGCCAGGAAGTCACAGGGGATCAGCTTGGTGCCCTGGTGGATCAGCTGGTAGAAGGCGTGCTGGCCGTTGGTGCCCGGCTCACCCCAGATGATGGGGCCGGTCTGGTAGTCGACCTTGTTGCCGTTGCGATCCACGTACTTGCCGTTGGATTCCATGTTGCCCTGCTGGAAGTAGGCAGGGAAGCGGTGCATGTACTGATCGTACGGCAGGATGGCTTCGGACTCGGCACCGTGGAAGTTGTTGTACCACAGGCCGATCAGCGCCAGCAGCACAGGCACGTTCTGCTCATAGGAGGCGGTGGCGAAGTGCATGTCCATCTCGAAGGCGCCTTGCAGCAGGGCTTCGAAGTTGTCGAAACCGACGGAGAGGGCGATGGGCATGCCGATGGCAGACCAGGAGGAGTAGCGGCCACCAACCCAGTCCCAGAACTCGAACATGTTGTCGGTGTCGATGCCAAACTCGGCCACGGCCTTGCCGTTGGTGGAGAGCGCAGCGAAGTGCTTGGCAACGTGGGCCTTGTCACCGGCGATCCTGATGAACCAGTCGCGGGCGGTCAGGGCGTTGGTCATGGTCTCCTGAGTGGTGAAGGTCTTGGAGGCCACCAGGAACAGGGTGGTTTCCGGATCGATCTTCTTCAGGGTCTCGGCGATGTGGGTGCCATCGACGTTGGAGACGAAGTGCATCTGCAGGTGGTTTTTGTAAGGGCGCAGCGCCTCGGTGATCATCACCGGGCCCAGATCGGAGCCGCCGATACCGATGTTGACCACGTGCTGGATCGCCTTGCCGGTGTAGCCTTTCCACTCGCCGGAGATGATCTTCTCGCAGAAGCCCTTCATCTTGGCCAGTACGGCGTTCACTTCCGGCATCACGTCCTTGCCGTCGCACTCGATGGGGCGATCGGAGCGGTTGCGCAGGGCCACGTGCAGTACGGAGCGACCTTCGGTCATGTTGATCTTGTCGCCATTGAACATGGCATCGATCGCGCTGCGCAGATCGGTCTCCTTGGCCAGATCGATGAGCAGCTTGAGGGTCTCCTCGGTGATCAGGTTCTTGGAGTAGTCGACCAGGATGTCGCCTTGATAGGTGAGGGAGAACTTGTCGAAACGCTGGGGATCCTGGGCGAACAGATCTTTCAGCCGGGTCTCTTTGTTCGCTGCAAAGTGGGCTTCCAGTGCCTGCCAGGCCTGGGTCTGGGTTGGATTGATGTTTTTCATAGGATTATCAGTCTTCCAAGTTGTGTTTGAACCTTGCAGGCAAGGCTCCCGCCAAACCTTATTATTCGAGCACTATACCGGGCCCATTATACCGGGCACATGGTGCGGCCCGTGTAACAGAGCTTTACCAATTGTCTGCATCGAAGGAGTTTACAACCAAAACGCTGCGATTATGAGTCAGCAGGGGTCATGAGATCTTGCGTTGGCTCATGCTTCGCCGGTCTCGTCAGGTTGAAAGGGGTTTCAATGTGGCAGGGCTGAGGCGGGGCCGGAGATGGGGTGAGGCGGCTGCCTTTCGAGCGGGTATTGGGCGGGGGTCAGGCCGCCCGGTGGCTGGCCTTTCCCTGCCCCGGAAACGACGATGCCAGCCCTAAGGCTGGCATCGTGGCCATCATCACTGGATTCAGGCCTGGGTCTTCTGCATGTGCATGACCATCTGGGGGAAGGGGATCTCGACGCCCTCGGCATCGAAGGCCAGCTTCACCTTCTCGTGGAAGTCGAACCAGACACCCCAGTAATCGCCCGTCTTGACCCAGGGGCGCACCACTATGTTGACCGAGGAGTCGGCCAGGGCAGCGACGGCGATGGTGACGGCCGGATCCTTGAGGATGCGGGTCTCTTCATTCACCAGACGCTCCAGGATCTGCTTGGCCTTGCGCAGGTCGGAGCCGTAGCCGATGCCGAAGGTCATGTCGACCCGGCGGGTGTCCATGCGGGAGTAGTTGACTATGGTGCCGTTGAGGATGGCGGAGTTCGGGACCACCACCATCTTGTTGTCGGCGGAGGTGAGGGTGGTGGTGAACAGCTGAACGGCCTGCACCACGCCGTTGGTACCGGCCACCTCGATGAACTCACCGGCCTTGATGGGGCGGAAGATGATCAGCAGGAAACCGGCGGCAAAGTTGGAGAGAGAGCCCTGCAGCGCCAGACCTATGGCCAGACCGGCGGCACCTATGATGGCCACGAAGGAGGCGGTCTGTACCCCGACCCGGCCCAGGGCCGCGATCACCACGAACACTAGTATGGTGTACTTGAGGATGCTGCCGACGAAGTGGGTGATTGTGGTGTCCAGCTTGCGGGTATGCATTACCTTGGTCACGCCGCCGCTGATGATGTTGGCGGCGATGTAACCGACCAGCAGGGTGAGCAGGGCGGCGGCGATGTTGACCGAATACTCGATGATCAGTCCCTGGTTATTGACCAGCCAGGTCTGCGCTTCTGTGATGATCTCGGGTTCCATAGGGTGTCCTGTTGGTATTGAAGGTTTATGGCGGATAAATCTAACACCGGAGCGCGACAACCTGGGTCGCATCTGGTGCTTATTCTCTGCCATCAAAAGCTGCCACAAAAAACAAGGGAGGCCAAGGCCTCCCGCTTCGCACCCACCAGTATGGTCCAGCTTTGCAGCTATGGGTTGCGCATCTATTGCCACCGAGCCTCTAACCCGGTGATGGGTTAAAGGTTTTATTCGGAGCTGATATGTGGGTCGATCCGTCCCTCCGGCTCAGCTTTGCAATAACTGGCTGCGCATAAACTGCCACTGATCCTCGAAGCCGGCGGTGGGCTTGAGCTTGAACTCGGAGCGGACGAACTGGCTGATGCGGCCCTCCGCATAGGCCAGCAGCAGGTTGGCCAGCATGGTCTCATCGAGCTGGAAGCCCTGGCCTTCCCGCAGCCGCTTCTCCCTCAGTGCCTGCTTGAGCTGGGTCTCCAGCTTGTCAAACAGGGCGCTGATGCGATCCCGCAGCCGGTCGTGCTCGCCAAGCAGGGCATCGCCGTTGAGGATGCGGGTGATGCCGGGATTGCGCTCGGCGAACACCAGCAGCAGCTGCAGTATATGGTGGCAGCGAGCCATGGTGTCCTTCTCTTCGGCCATGATCAGGTTGACCCGTGACAGCAGGGAATCCTCGATAAAGTCGATCAGTCCCTCGAACATCCGCGCCTTGCTCGGAAAGTGTCGATAGAGGGCCGCCTCGGACACACCCACCTCGGCTGCGAGGCGCGCCGTGGTGATGCGCTGGCCCGGACTGGTCTCCAGCATGTGGGCGAGTGCCTGCAGGATCTGATCGCGCCGACTCTGTTTCTGGTTACTGCTTGCCATGGATTCCCCTAAAAAAACAATGGCTTGATTCTGTTATTAGACACAGACCCCAGGGGGCTGTGTGGTCTTGTTATTGGCGACCAGAAGAACCAAACCCGCCTTCACCCCGTTCACTCTGGTTGAATTCGTCGACCAGCTGGAAGCTGGCCTGCACCACGGGCAGGATCACCAGCTGGGCGATGCGCTCGCCTGGCTGTATGGTGAAGCTGTCGTTGCCGCGATTCCAGACCGAGACCATCAGCTGGCCCTGATAGTCGGAGTCGATGAGACCCACCGCTATACGATAAAAAACTGTCTCAATTTCTTAACTGCATGAAATTAAAGTATTTTTATCTTGGTGTCGGAAAAAGTGTCTCAGGCCACAGGTTTTGGTATGTTGGCGGTCTATGCTTTACCGGTACTACCGAAACCACCACTACCACGCTCGGTTTCGGTGGAGAATTCCTCAACAACACTCAACGATACCTGTACAACCGGTTGGAACATCAACTGTGCGATCCGGTCACCAGGCTGTACGGTGTAAGGGTCTTCGCCATCGTTTGCCAAGATGACGCCTATTTCGCCATGGTAGTCCGCATCAATGACACCAATACCTTGAGCTACGCGAATACCATGTTTCAATGAGAGCCCAGAACGGGAAGCTACTATGGCTACTAAGCTCGGGTCCATCATGTTGATAGCGAGTCCAGTTTTCAGAAGATGGCGAGCGCCTGGCGCAATCGTCACGGGTTCAGCGATGCATGCGCGTAGGTCCATGGCTGCGGAGCCATCGGTCGCGTAGGTCGGCATTGGGAGCTGTTCTGTGCCCAGAAGGTTATTGACCATGCGTGCTTCTATGCGTCGATACATCTTGTGTTCCTCGATAAACTTGAACTAGCAAATTCAAAAATGGGTACAGCGTTACAGGCGCGAAGAGATGGGCTTGGCTTTTGTCAGCAAAGCAAAACAAAAAGCCATGAGATCTCAGCCGCTGACCGGGGGCTAAGATACCAGATTGCCTCCCTGCATGGCGAGGGTGGGGTTTACCAAAACCCTCGTGGTCAGCATCATCAGAGAGACAGGAGCAAACAGAGAGGGATTCATTTTGGTCATTTATCTGTTGGCTGGTAGTGAGCCGCTATAGGTATTTCATTTTCGCTAATTTGTTCGATAGTTAAGGAAGGTGCGAATAAGCGGGGAAATTCTTCTCGGCTGACTCAGTCATTTCATTTTTTCAGTTTGAGCCGATTTTTTCTCCCGTAAATGCCTTGAATCAGCCTATTTAGACCGTTTCTTCGCCATTTAAGGCGTTAT